>JAYTBY010000116.1:0-4644 GCA_043736755.1 Planctomycetota bacterium
GCGTAGTACTCGCGCGCCTCCGGCTGCAAGACGTGCACGACGACATCGCTGTAGTCGAGCAGGACCCACCAACCAAGTTCCGCACCTTCGGCCGGCGAGTGCTTCTCGCCCATCGCCTTCAAGCGGACGTGGATCTCGTCGTGGATCGCCTTGACGTGCGGGCGCGAGAGTCCACTCGCGAGCACGAAGTAGTCGGCGACCCGGATGTGCTCGGAAACGTCGTAGACGCGGATGTCGGTGCCCTTTTTCGCATCGGCGAGTTGGGCAGCGAGGGCCGCGAGGACCTTGGGTTCGATGATTCTGTTCTCCGCGTCAGGAATGCCGCGAGGACCCTGCCGGCCCCGCTCCCTCGAAGTCTAGCCGGGTTCGCCCGCGGCGGGGAGTCGCGGCGGCTCCAGGCTCAAGGATCCAGCGGCGGTTCGATCGAATCGCGCGTGGGGGCGGCGTCCAACGGTGCCGGGACCGCCCGCCGACGCCGGATCCAGCGCCACGCAAGGAATCCGACGATGACCGCCGCGACGGCGATCAAGACGATGTGGTTGAACTCGGAGACGGCCGTCGCGGCGCCCTTGAGGTCCTCGCCGAACTTCTCGAAGAAGAGCCGCGCGACCCAGATCGACGTCGGGACCGACACGAGGACGCCCAGGCTGTCGAGCAAGATGAACCGCGTGTAGCCCATCCCGAGCGTGCCCGCGGTGAAGTAGCCCGGGATGCGCAGTCCGGGCAGGAAGCGGCACGTGAAAATGGCCCAGTTGCCGTTGTCCGCGAACTTGCGCTCGAGCTGCGCGAAGCGCTCGGGGTGGAGCACCCGCGCGACCCAGCGCGTCTTCAGCGCCGCGAGTCCAAAGCGTCGTCCGAGCCAGAAGGGGATGGAGTCGCCGAGCAAGATCGCGGCCGAGCACACGCCCGTGATCTCCCAGAAACCGACGTGACCATGCGCGACGAGCAGCCCGCAACCGATCAGCGTGATCTCCTCGGGGAGCGGCAGACCGAGGCCGCACATCATCAAGACCGTGAACGGCGCGAGGTAATGAAACCTCGTGAACCACGTCGTCAGGTACTCGAGAGAGTCCGCGAAGAATCCGCCCAGCAGGAACACTGCGGGAGATCGTAGCGAGCAGGCCGCCCCCGCGCCGGGTCTCGATCAGTGCGCGGTGCCCGCTTCTTCTCGGGCGAGGCGCGCGGCCTCGGCGGCGACGGGCTCGCCAGCCGCCGCTGCACGCTCGAAAGCGTCGGCGGCGCGCGACCAAGCTTCCCGCCGCGAGATCGGGATCCAACGCTCGTCGTCGTCCTGGTTGGCGAGCGAGATGTGCACGATTGCGGCCTTGAACGCGACAGGGCCGGGATCGCGTGCTTCGCGCTCGCCGCGGGCGAGGATCGCGAGGCCGAGCTCGACGGCGCGACGCCGTGCGGCCGGGTCGGCGGTTCGGCGCGGCGAGCCGAGTTCGTACACCGCATGGTGGGCGAGAAATGTCCATCCGCCGGGGTTCAAAGGATCGAGGAACAGCGCGCGGTCGGCGTGCTTCCACGCACGAGCTTCGTCGCCCGCGGTCGCGGCTTCGTCGAAGCGGCCCCACTCGATTCCCGCGGCGAGCGATGCGAACGGACCGAGCAATCGGCTTGCGAACGTGCCGCCCGCGGTCTTTTGTTCGGGCGGCGCGCTGTGGATCGTCCACCACGCGAGGACGCCGGCGAGCGCGAGGAGAGCGATGCGGACCGACGTCTTCACGGCCGTCCCTCCGCGCCGCGCCGCGCGAGGTGGAGCGTGAGGAAGGCGACCAGCGCGAGGCCGAGGTATTCCAGCGCGCCGAGCGGCGCGGGTGCGCGACCGTCGGCGGCGATCGCGATGTTCTCGGCGAGCTTCGCGCCCGGAAACGTGCGCGGCGCGAAGTCACTGAGCTGGATCGCGAGCGCGTACGCGGCGACGACTCCCGCAGCGAGCCAGGGTCGTAGCCACGCACCGAGTCCGAACGCGAGAAGCGACCACGCCAGGACGGCGATCGCCATGCGTGCAGCCACGCGCCCGCGCACGGCGCCGGCTGGCACGACGCGCCAGAGCTCGACGTGCTCGGACGTGACGAATCCGCGCGCGCCCGGTTCGGGGAGCGATAGTTCGAACTCGACCACGCCCGGACCGCGCGGGATGTCGACTTCGACGCGGCCGCGGGGAAGCACGCGTGCTGAGCCTTCGCGAACCGACGCTGGATTCGCGCGGCGCCGTGCTCGCAATCGAACTTCGCCGCCAGCTCCCGCTGCGATCGACAAGGAGACGTCGATCGAGGCGAAGAGGTCGACGTCCTCGTCGATCGTCGCCGACCACGTGAGCGGCGCGTCGTCCGCGATGAGAGCTGTGGCTGGTCCATTCGCGCTCGCTACGAAGCCGTGCACCGGTCCAGCATGTGTCGGTCCGAAGCCGACGAACGCGCTGAAAACGGCCAGGATCAGCGCGATTGCGGTCGAAGCGCCGATTGCGCGCGAGAGTTCGCTCTGCGCGATGCCGGTGCGCGACACGGAGACCCAACCGACTTCGCCGCGCGTGCGTAGAGACGCGGCACGGAACACGAGGCACGGGACGACGAGGACGAGGAACGCGGTCCAAGCGGACTCGATCCACCTTCCAGCGAGTTCCGGTTCGGCTCGTATCCCGTTCGCGGCGGCGAGCGCGCTGGCCTCGCCGTCCTGGTACGCGAGGAAACCCGCAGCGACGAGCGCGAGGAGGACGCTGCCGTGCGCCATGCGGCAGAGAGCGTGGAGAGCGAGTCGCGTGTTCAAGTCGTCGCGCGCGCCAGTCGCCGATAGACCTCGAGCAATCCGCCGTGCGCGAAGACTTCCGCCGGCGGCGCGTGCTCGGCGATGCGGCCGCCGTGGAGGATCGCGACTTCGTCGCAGCGGCTCGCGAGATCACTGGCGGCGTGGGAAGCGATCACGACGGTCGTGCCCTTCGCGCGCGCTGCGTCGAGCACGTCGCCGAGCACGACGAAGCCCTCGGCGTCGAGGCCCGCGGTCGGCTCGTCGAGCAGCACGAGTTCGGGGTCGTGGATCCAAGCCTGCGCGATCCCGAATCGTCGCAGCATGCCGCGCGACGCGCGACCGAGATATTGGCCTCGGTGCGCCGTGAGACCGACGCGTTCGAGGCTTTCGTCCGCACGACGTTCGAGATCGCGACCGTGCAATCCGTGGATCGCTCCGGCGAGCCGCAGCGCCGCACGGATCGACATGTCGCGCGGGAAGAGCGTGTCGTCCGAGAGCCAACCGACGCGGTCTTCGCTGGCTGCTCGCGACGGTTCCTGTCCGAGCACGCGAATCGTCCCCGCGTCCGGCTGTTCGACGCCCGCGATCAAGCGCAAGAGCGTCGACTTCCCCGAACCGTTCGGGCCGGCCAGTCCGAGGGTCGCGCCGCGCGCGAGCGTGAGGTCGACGCGCGCGAGGACGGAGGTGCGTCGGAATCCGAGCGCGCGCGAGTAGGACTTCGCGACGCCAGCGATCTCGAGGGCGGGAGTCGTCGCGGTCGTCACCGACGCGGAGCGTACCCCAGCGCGAGCAGCGCGCGCACGTTTCGCGCGCGCGCCGTCCTGGTCCGACCATTCAGGGCGAGAACGTGATCGCGAGCGCGTCCGAGCTGTTCACGCCGAAGCCCGGAGCGTCGGGGTCGTTCCAGGCACCGTACCCCGGCTGCGCCCCCAACTGACCGGCCCATTTCTACAGCTGATACGCCGCAGAAATGGGCCGCGGGAGTCGGCGATGGAGCTCGGCTCCCTGTGCGCTACGGCCCGAACGGCACGCTCACTGCGTCCGAGCTGTTGACCCCGAACCCTTGCGAGTTCTGGTCGACGAATACGAACTGGAAGTTCCACGTCGAACCCGGCAGCACGATTCCCGCAGGGATCGTCTGGCTGGCGTAGTTCACGTCGAGGAACGCCGAGCCGCCCACGTTCGTGTCGAGGAATCGCAGCCCGAACACGCTCCCGCCGACGCACTGTACGCCGTCACCGAACGGGATCTGCGTCTGCGACGTGCCGTACACGAAGCGCCCGCGCGCACGCCGCGACGCACCGTCCACGCACAACTTCAGCGAGTTCGCGGACACGCTTGCGTTGCCGAGAGCGAGCATCGACGCGCTGCGTCCACTCGAGTTCGCGTTCGCCGTGCAATAGCGCGTCGCGAACGGCGACGTGTCGGCGAGGCTGACCCACCCGGCCTGTGAGCCGGATTGTCCGATGCCGACGGCGCGGTTCGCGCTGGCCGCGGCTCCGTCACACCACTGGTAGAACCCGCTCGCGCCGACCGGGCGCGCCTCGAACGAACGTCCACCCGTGCCGAGGTGGAACACGCTGATCGACGAGTTGCCCGCGACCACCACGCGACGCGCATCGGGTGTGATCACGACGTCGGTCGGGCGGGTGCCGACGAGCTTCTTCGTCGAGACGAGCTCCAGCTGTTCGCGCGCGAGACTCCAGAACCACACGCGGGTGTCCGCCAGGTTCGGTTCGTTGGTCAGCGTGACTGCGGAATCATCGGAGACCGCGACGGAATCGAGCCCCGACAGATAACCGTTCGTCGCTGAAGGCGCGTCGGTCCAATCGATCGGCGTGATGGGGCCGGGACCACCCAAGCTGGACAAGCGGTAGAGAGCGACGCCGGCTC
>JAYTBY010000117.1:0-4644 GCA_043736755.1 Planctomycetota bacterium
CCGCGCGGCGCACTCGGCGCAGCACTGGAACCGCCACCGTCGGAGCCCGTGGCCGCGAGGACCATCCCGGCCGCCGCGCGCTCGGCGTCGAGGCTGCTCGCCAAGAGCGCGTCGAGATCGTCGACCGGTGCACGCGGCCCCGCCGAAGAACCCATCCCGCTGCCCATGTCGCCGAAGTCGATGTTCTTCTTGACGCGGGTGCGGTAGTGGTCGCGGAAGCCGGTGCCCGTCGGGACCATGTGCCCGAGGATGACGTTCTCCTTGAGGCCGACGAGATAGTCGCGACGGCCCGCGATCGCGGCCTCCGTGAGCACCTTGGTCGTCTCTTGGAAGCTCGCCGCGGAGATGAACGACTCCGACGAGAGCGACGCCTTCGTGACGCCGAGGAGCAACGTCTCACCGGAGGCCGGCTTCTTGCGCTCCTTTTTCAGACGCTCGTTCTCGCGCTTGAAGCGGAACTTGTCGACGACGGCACCCGGCAGGAAGTCCGAGTTGCCCGGGTCGCGCACCTGAATCTTGCGCGTCATCTGCGCCAAGATGATCTCGATGTGCTTGTCGTCGATCGTCACCGACTGGCTGCGGTAGACGTTCTGGATCTCCTTGAGGAGGTAGTCGAGGACCGGGTCCTCGCCGCGGATCCGCAACAGATCGTGCGGATCGAGCGGCCCGTCGACGAGCGCTTCTCCGGCGCGTACTTCGTCGCCCTTGTGGACGCGCAAGTGCTTGCCCTGCGGCACCGAGTGTTCGTGCTCTTGGAGCGTTTCGCCCTTCGTGCCGAGCGCCTTGACGATGATCGTGCGCTTGCCGCGCTTCTTGTCGCCCAGCTCGATGATGCCGTCGATCTCGGCCGTGACAGCCGGTTCCTTGGGACGACGAGCTTCGAAGAGCTCGGTCACGCGCGGCAGACCGCCCGTGATGTCCTGCGTACCCGACGCTTCGCGCGCCGTCTTCGCGATGAGGTCACCGGCGAGAATCTTCTGGCCGTCGTCGACTTCGATGTACGCACGCTCGGGGATCGGATAGATCGCGAGCGGCGTGCCATGCTTGTCGTCGAGGACGAGCTGCGGGTGCAGGTCGCCCTTGTGCTCGATCACTTGCTTTCGGATCGAGTCGCGACGGGCGTCGCGCTCGGTCTTCAAGGTCTTCCCTTCCTTGAGGTCTTCGTAGCGGATCGTGCCGCCGAACTCCGCGAGGATCGGGACGTTGTGCGGGTCCCACTTGCAGAGGACGTCGCCGCCCTTCACCTGAGCGCCGTCGACGACGAGCATCTCGGCGCCGACCGGGATCGCGAGACGGTCGATCTCGCGGTCGCGAGCATCCATCAGCGCGACTTCGCCGTTGCGGTTCAACACGACGAACTTGCCGGACGCGTTCTTCACGACCTTGAGGTTCGTGAAGGCCACGCGGCCTTCGCGCTTGACCTTCCGTTCCGATTCCTCGACCGAGCGGCTGGCCGTGCCACCGATGTGGAACGTCCGCATCGTGAGCTGCGTGCCCGGCTCGCCGATCGACTGCGCGGCGATGATGCCGACCGCGAGTCCGCGTTCGGCCAGCGTGCCACGCGCGAGGTCCATCCCGTAGCAGCGTGCGCACGTGCCCAGCGAGGCCTCGCACGTCAGCGCGCTGCGCACCTTGATCTTGTCGTAGCCGTGCTTCTCGAGTCGCTCGGCGATGTCCTCGGTGATGACCTCGTTCTCGCGGACGATCACTTCGTCGTTGACGAAGTCCATGATCGTGTCGCGAGCGACGCGGCCCTTGATCCCCTTCGCGAGGGAGACGGCGACCTTCTCGCCCTTGTACACGACGCCCTTGTGGACGCCGTTCAGGGTGCCGCAGTCCTCCATCGTGATGACGACGTTCTGGGCGACGTCCGTCAGCTTGCGCGTCAGGTAGCCGGCATCGGCCGTCTTGAGCGCCGTGTCGGCCAAACCCTTCCGCGCGCCGTGGGTCGAGCTGAAGTACTCGAGCACCTTCAGGCCTTCGCGGAAGTTCGCCTTGATCGGCGTCTCGATGATCTTGCCGGACGGCTTGGCCATCAGACCGCGCATGCCGCCGAGCTGGCGCACCTGGTCGATCGAGCCCCGGGCGCCCGACGTGACCATGCAGTAGATCGGGTTCACGTAGCCGGTCTTCTCGTCGAAGTCCTCACGGAGCACGATCATGAGCTCTTCACCGACGCGTTCGCGTGCGTGCGTCCAGTGGTCGACGATCTTCAGGTAGCGTTCGCCGCTCGTGATGATCCCCTTCTGGAAGGCCTTCTCGACCTTGTCGATCTCCTTCTGGGTCTCGACGAGGATCTTGCCCTTGGTCGCCGGGATGCGGATGTCGTCCTTTCCGAACGAGAGACCCGCACGCGTCGCCGCCTTGAAGCCGAGGTCCTTGAGATCGTCGAGGAGCTTCAGCGTCGCATCGCGGCCGAGCAAACGGTGGCAGTCCGAGATCAGCTCTTGGACGCCCTTCTTCGTGAGCTCGTAGTTGTAGAAGTACATCCCCGCCGGGAGGATGTCGTTGAAGAGTGCGCGGCCCACCGTGGTGGTGATCGAGACGCGCTTGCCACCTTCCGGGGACTTTTCGGTGTCGACGATCTTGCCGTCCTCGCCGATCGCGATGGGCGGAGCGCTCGGATGCTGCTTGACGAGCACACCGGGCTCCATGCGCACTTGCACGGCACGGTGCGTGCGCGTGTCGTTGTGCCCGTAGGCGAGGAAGAGCTCCTGCAGCGAGCCGTAGCGCTTCGGCGTCTCCTTCGAGACCGTCGGCGACTTCGTGAGGTAGTAGAGCCCGAGGACCATGTCCTGGGACGGCGAGATGATCGGCGCGCCGTTCGCGGGCGAGAACACGTTGTTCGTCGACAGCATCAGCGTCGACGCTTCGATCTGCGCCTCGTAGCTGAGCGGCAGGTGGACGGCCATCTGGTCACCGTCGAAGTCGGCGTTGAAGCCGCCACAGACGAGCGGGTGCAGACGGATCGCGTTGCCTTCGATGAGCACCGGCTCGAACGCCTGGATGCCCATCCGGTGCAGCGTCGGCGCGCGGTTCAGGAGCACCGGGTGGTCGCGGATCACCTCTTCAAGGATGTCCCACACCTCTTCATCGCGCCGCTCGAGCATCCGCTTCGCGGACTTGATCGTGTCGGCGAGCGAGAGCTCCTTGAGGCGACGGATGATGAACGGTTGGAAGAGCTCGAGGGCGACCTTCTTCGGCAGACCGCACTGGTGCAGTCGCAGCTCGGGGCCGACGACGATCACGGAACGCGCCGAGTAGTCGACACGCTTGCCGAGCAGGTTCTCGCGGAAGCGACCCTGCTTGCCCTTGATCATGTCCGTGAGCGACTTGAGCGGGCGGTTGCTGCTGCCCAGGACCGGGCGACGGCAGCGGCCGTTGTCGAACAGCGCGTCGACCGATTGTTGGAGCATCCGCTTCTCGTTGCGGATGATCACTTCGGGCGCGTTGAGGTCGAGCAGCTTCTTCAGCCGGTTGTTCCGGTTGATGAGGCGGCGATAGAGGTCGTTCAGGTCGCTCGTCGCGAAGTTGCCCGAGTCGAGCAGGACGAGCGGGCGCAGGTCCGGCGGGATGACCGGGATGACGTCGAGCACCATGTACTCGGCGCTCTGCGACGAGTCGCGGAGCATCTCGACGGTCTTCAACCGCTTGATGATGTCCTTGATCTTCTGCTTCGACTTCGTCGACAGGAGCTCCTCGCGCAGCTCTTCGCTGAGCTTCTGGAGATCCAGCTTGCGCAGCATCTTCTTGACGGCCTCGGCGCCCATGTCGGCGTCGAACTCGCTGCCGTACATCGCGCGCGCTTGACGGAATTCGTCTTCCGTCAGGAGCTGCATCGGCTCGAGCTTCGTGTCGCCGGCGTCGACGACCACGTAGTCCTGGAAGTAGATGACGCGCTCGAGGTTCGACACCTTCATCCCGAGCAAATTGCCCAGGCGCGACGGCATCGCCTTGAAGAACCAGATGTGCGCGACGGGCGCGGCCAGGTTGATGTGGCCCATCCGCTTACGACGCACGCGGCTGTGCGTGATCATCACGCCGCACTTGTCGCAGACGATGCCCTTGTGCTTGATGCCCTTGTACTTGCCGCAGAAGCACTCCCAGTCCTTTTCAGGACCGAAGATGCGTTCGCAGAAGAGGCCGTCGCGCTCGGGGCGATACGTCCGGTAGTTGATGGTCTCGGGCTTCTTCACCTCGCCGTAGGACCAAGACCGGATGTCCTCCGGGCTGGCCAGCGCGATCGTGACGCTGCCGTAGTCGTTGACGCGGTTGTACATCAGGTCGGCCATGGGATCTCCTCAGCGACTCCAAGCGACTTGCTGGATCAAAGCGACTTGCTGGATCAAAGCGACGTGCTGGCTCAAAGCGACTTGCGTGCTCAAAGCGTTGTACTGGCCTTCTTGTGGAGCTGCATGTTGAGCCCCAAGCCCTTGATCTCGTTCGTCAACACTTCGAAGGACACGGGCGTGCCCGGTTCGAGGATGTTCAGGCCCTTGACCATCGATTCGTAGATCTTGGTCCGGCCGTCCACGTCGTCCGACTTCACGGTCAGCTGCTCCTGGAGGATCGCCGCCGCGCCGTAGGCTTCGAGCGCCCACACTTCCATCTCGCCGAAGCGCTGGCCGCCGAAGCGCGCCTTGC
>JAYTBY010000118.1:0-2110 GCA_043736755.1 Planctomycetota bacterium
GGGTTCACGCCCGCGCTCCTTGCGCGCTACCTCGCTTGGCACGAGACGACGCGCGTCTGGAGCGGGGGCGCTTCGTTCCACGGATACCTGAACGCGCTGCGCGACCGCGCGGCGACGGACGACGCGGTGATCTGCGCCTTGCTGTGCGACGATGCGACCGCCGGCACGCTTCCGCCCCCCGCGCTCGCGTTCGCACTCCGTCGGGCGTCAGGCCTCGCCGCCGAGAAGCGCGTGGAATGGGGTGTTTCGCCATCGGATCTGGCCCGGCGATATGCAGAGCTCGAAGCGCGGCACGGAGCCACACTGAGCTCCGACGCGCGGCGCGCGGCCATCGTCGAGATCACGACCTCGTCCGACCCGGCCATCTTGGAATGGCTGCGCGCGCGCGCGCGCGTCAGCGAGGAGGAGCGCGGCCTCGCGCTGACCGCGCTCGCACGGATCGGACAGCCGGAGGACACAGAACGCTTCGTGGCCGGCCTCCTGTCGTCGGAGTTCGGAACGCCGCGCGCCTGCGCGGACGCCTTGCGGTCGCTTCCGGAACCGCCATCCGATGGAGCCATCTGGTCGCGCGTACTCGAACACGCGCGGTCGCTGGGTCATCCGCGCGGGTGGATCGCGCTCGGCGTGATCCAGCGCTGGTTGGGCCAGCCGAGCGCGCACGTCGAAGAACCGGGCTTCGACGGAGCGTGGCGCGCCGCGCACGACGCCGTGCGCCGTCGCTTCCGCGAGTTGCCTCCGTCGACCGTCGCGGCGCCGAGGCCGACGTTCGAAGCCGAGCGCGTGCGCCGGTTCTTGCGCAGCACGCGCGATCGACCGGCGTCCGCCGCGGCGGGTGCGCTGGCATTCTCGAAAGCCACGTGCGCGAGCTGTCACACGATCAACGGGCGCGCACTCGCCGCGGATCTATCCCGCGGCGGTTCCGGTCCGGACCTGGGCGGTGTGTCGCGACGCCTGCGCGTGGACGAGCTCTTCGACGCGATCGCGCGGCCCTCGCTCGCGATCTCGGACCAGTTCCGCGCATTCGTCGTCGAGACGAAGGACGAGACGCGTCTCGAGGGACGGATCCATCGGGAAGACGAGACCGGCATCGAGCTCATCGCGGCCGACGGGCGCGCCCAGCACATCGCACGCGCGGACATCGCCGCGCTGCGCCCGTCGATGGTCTCGGCGATGCCGGAGGGACTCCTGGCGCTGCTCACGCTCGAGGAGACGCGCGATCTCTTCGAGTTCTTGCGCGTCGAGACGCCGAGTTCGGAACTCGAAGCGCCTTGGAAGCCGATGTTCAGCTCGGATCCGGCGAGCGGTTGGACGGGCGGCGCTGGAGTCTTCGCGCAAGAAGACGGTGTCCTCGTGGGCCGCGCTTCGGACCTTCCGACGAACGTCTATTGCCTGTCGCTCGAGACGGTGGCGGACTTCGAGGCCGAGTTCGACGTGCGCATCACGCGCGGTGGGAACAGCGGTTTCGCCTACCGTGCACGACGGGAGGACGACACGGGCGAACCGTCCGGCTATCAAGCCGACATCGGTCAGGTGTACTGGGGATCCCTGTACGCGGCGGATGGTCGCCGGTTGATCCACGAGACGGAGCCGAATGCTTGGCGGGCCGCCGTCGACGTCACCGGATGGAATCACTACTTCGTGCGCGTCGTGGGCGACCACCACGTCATCGAGGTCAATGGTGCCGTGCTCACGGACATGCACGACGCCGCTGCAGAAGCCGGTCGGTTCGGGTTCCAGGCGCACGCTGGATCGGAGATGGACGTCCGTGTGGCGAATGCTCGGATCCGGTTCCTGCGCTGAGCTGATCCGGCCCCTGGAATGACTTTCTGGCGTGCGAAGAGCAACCCTCTCGCTTCCGGAAGCTGGTAGCCAAAGGAGCGGCCGACGAGATTCGTGCGTTGAAGCTGCATTGCGATACAATGGGATGCCGACAGACTTGAAGTCCTGTTTCTCTAGTCGTTCGAGAGACCATCGAACTGTTCCGTGCCCAAGACTGCTCGAGCAAGAACGCCATGAACTCCCCCGTGACACGCCGATTCCTGGCCCGCGCGATTCGCGCGCGATTCGCCGCCGCAGCGCCCGTTCTCGCGCTGGCCGCCTTCAGCTCATG
>JAYTBY010000119.1:0-4641 GCA_043736755.1 Planctomycetota bacterium
ATCCATCTCCTGCGCCGAACGCTCGCGACCCGCACGAGCGCAGGCCCCGCTCGCGCCACGCTGCGATCCTTGAAGCGCAAGCTCTATCCGTATCAGGTCGCGGGCGTCGAGCGCTTCCTCGCGAGCGGCCGACTGCTGCTCGCCGACGACATGGGGCTCGGCAAGACGGCGCAAGCGATCGCGTGCTGTCATGCCCTCCTGAAGACCAAGCAGGTGCAGCGCGGGCTCGTCGTCGTCCCGGCCAGCTTGAAGAGCCAGTGGCTGCGCGAGTGGCACGCCTGGACCGATGCACCCGTCACCGTGCTCGACGGCGATCCGACTGAGCGCGCGCGGATCTGGCGCGCGACCCGCAGCGGATTCCTGATCGTCAACTACGAGGTTGTGATCCGCGATCTCGACTCGGTCCAGGCCTGGAAGCCGGATCTCGTCGTCCTCGACGAGGCTCAGCGCATCAAGAACTGGGCGACCAAGACCGCGGTGTGCGTCAAGGCGTTGCGGCCGGACTACAGGCTCGTCCTGACCGGCACGCCGATGGAGAATCGCCTCGAGGAGCTGGCCTCGATCTTCGACTGGGTGGACGATCACGCGCTCGAGCCGAAGTGGCGGCTCGTGCCGTGGCACGGCATCTTCGCCGATGGATCGCGCGAGATCGTGGGAGCCCGCAACCTCGACACGCTGCGGGAACGGCTGGCGCCGCACCTCTTGCGTCGCCTGCGCAGCGAGGTCCTCACCCAGCTTCCGCCGCGGACCGATACGGTCGTCCCCGTCGACCTGACGTCCGAGCAACGAGACGAGCACGACGCGCTCCAGCTACCGATCAGGATCCTGATGCAGGTCGCGCAACGTCGGCCGCTCATGCAAGCCGAGTTCCTGCGGCTGATGCAGATGCTGACGACGCAACGCATCATCGCCAACGGAATCGCGCAGTTGCGCTTCGAGTCCGTGTGGCCAGCCATCGGGGCCGTCGCGCGGCCGAACCCGACGCTCCTCGAGAGCCTCGGCAGCCCGAAGCTCCTCCAGTTGCGTGATCTCCTCCGCGCCCTGGTCGCCGAGCAAACGCCTTGCCGATCAGCGGCGGCCGCGAAGCGGCCGTCCGCCTGCATCGGCTTGTTGGGCCGCCTTCTCGTATGCGCCGCCTTTTCGCCGTCGACGTCCTGACCTGCCCCCACTGCGGTGGTGCGCGCAAGCTGATCGCGATGATCACCGAGGGGCTCGTCGTGCGCAGGATCCTAGGGCCACCTCGAGCTGCCAAGCTCCCCGCCGCCGATCGCCCCAGCCAGAGCGCCTCCCGAGCCCGAGTTCGCCTGGTAGCCCGGAACGAGAGTGAGCTGCGGCGCGCATCCAAGCGGCGCGCGGTGTGGCGGCGCCATGCCCACGGTCCGTTGCCGGGCGCCTCCAACCGCCTCGAGTCGGCTCCCGAAGCTACGCAGGGCAGCAGGACGGACGTAGGAGGGACCGGATCCACACCTCCGCGGCCTCCAGCGACGATCGGGTGAGCGCCGAAACCCTACCCTCTCCTGGAGGTCGTCCGCTTGAAACTCCTATCCCCGCCACGATCGCGCACGGCACGCGGCCCGGTCGGCGCGGATCGCCCGCTCGAGAAGCTCCGGCTGCAGCGCGAACGCGGCGTCCACCGGGATCTTGCGCAAGTTCGCGCGGCCGAAACCGGCCAGCAGCGCAGCCTTGTCGACCGAGCTGTGCGCGTGCTCGGACGTGCAGACGACGAGCGGTCGCTCGCAAGCCTGGAGCCCGCCGCCCGCCAGCGAGAACACCGACGACTTCTCGCGCGCGCAGATGAGCGCCACCAAAGTGCTGGTCAACGCCATGTCTTGGATCACGCCGCTCCATGCTTCGGAAAGGCCGACCATCTGGCGCAGCCAGTCGGTCGTGACCTCCTCGATCTCGGTCAGCGGCGGGCTCGACTGCCACGTCGGGCCGAGCACGCCGAGGCCGGTGCTCAGGCAGTCGCCCAGCACGGCCGAGAGCTCGCCGTTCGAGGGGAAATACCCGAAGAAACGCGGGTGTTGTCAGTGCGCCAGGTTCGGCACGACGAGCCGCTCGACGTCGGCCAGCACCGCTTCGAAGGCTTCGGGCTTCACCGGCGGCGAACGCGGGAGCTGCGCACGGATCGCCCCCGGTTCCGCCGGCGAAGCGACGGGTCTCGCCTCGATCGTCGCGCGGTAGTCGGCGATGCGGTCGACGATCTGGTGGCCGTAGCGGCGGAACTCCTCGGGCGTCATGCCGGGATCGTACGGCCCCGGCGCGCGTCGGAAAGCCTCACAGCCGCACGATCGTCACGCCCTTCCCGCCCAGGCGCGCGGGGATGCGCGCCACTTCCTTCTTGTCCTTCAGGAGCACACACACGTACTCCCCCTCCTTCGTGGAGCCGACTGCCGTGCGGCCGTCGTTGATCTCCATGTCGGACGACATCCAGGCCATCGACATGCCGCCCGTGTCGCCCACCGTCGTGCGCGTGATGTTCATCTGGACAGGTTGCCCGCTCGCATCGAAGAAGCTGGCCGTGTCGGCCAGATCCGTTCTGCCGCCCAGGTCGACCTGCACGAACGCGCGCCTGGGCGCGGTCACGACCAGGTCGTCCAGCTGAGCGCCGGGGATCACGTCGACGGTCGTCGACACGACGTTGATCCCCTCGACCTTGATCTGGAACTGACGGCCGCGCACCTGCGCGAACGAGAACCTCCCGTCGGCACCGGTCATCGCATCGGGCCCTGGGACGACGTCGTCGTATCCCGAGACGACGGCGCTGACTCGCACTTGAGCGTGCTCCAGGACCTCACCGCGCAGGTCCACCACGCGTCCGGCCACGAGCGTGCGCGGCCCCGTCGTGTCGAGCACGATCTCCACGTCCTGCGCGCCCGCCCGGATCGGCTCGGTCAGGACCGCAGCCGGGAACCGGTTCGCGGAGATGTCGAGTCGGTAGGCACGCTCTTGGAGGCCGTGGACGGCGAATCGCCCGTCGGGGTCGGTCTGCACGGTCGCGGCCATCCGGCCGCCGCGCAAGAGCGACTCGACCGTCTCCCCCGAGCTGATGGACATCCCGCTGAAGTCGAGCTCGACTTGACCGAAGTACTCCTCGTCGAGCACGTCGATCAGCGCTTCCCACACCGGGTTCCCCGCCGAATCGACGAGACGTCCGGTGATCGACAACGGCGGACCGCCCAAGACCACGCGCAGTTCCTCGCTCGGGGCGATGCGCTCGAGCTCCTCGAGTTCGGGCAGCTGCTGCGCGAAGGGCAGATAGCCGACCTTCGCGCCCCGCAGGATCAGCGGCCTCGGATCCGCAGGTGGCTTGCCGTCGGACGTCGTGCGCTGCCCGGCGTCGAGTGACGTGCGCAGCACGGCCAGCTCGAAACGGCCGTCCGTCCCGCTCTTCACGCTCGCGTCGGCCAGCGCGATCGTGGCGCGATCCACGCCGTTGCCGGCCTGGTCGAGCACGCGGCCGTGCAGCAGGATCGAGCCTTCCTCCGGCGCGGGCAACACGATCACGACGTCGTCGGTCGAGCCGGCGGGCACGGCCTTGGACGCCGAGCGGCGGTTCTCAGCGCGCGCGTGGAGCGTGGACTCGGCATCCGGCGCCGCAGCGAGCGCGAAGTGTCCTTCGGCGTCCGTGCGCGCCGAGAACGTCATCTCCACCGCCTTGCGCATGACTTCGCCCAGCCTGCGACGGACAGGCTCCTCCAGGGACTGCTCGACGATGGCGTTCTCCACGGGCGCCCCGCTGGCGTCGACGACCGACCCGGACAGCGAACGCTCGCGCGCCACGACCACGCACAACTCGCTCTCCCTGTTCCAATCCTGCGTCGCGAGGACCGCGACCCAACCCGGTCCGCGCGCCGTCACATAGCCGCGCGCATCGTCGCCCGTGACGGTGAACCGCCCGCGCGCGTCGCTCGTCAGCTTCACGCCGTCGACGAGGATCGGCTCCCGTTTCCAGCCATCGATGATCTCGAGGCCCGCCACCGGGCGCTGCTCGAGGTCGATCACCACCCCCGTGCGAATCGCGGCAGGCACCACTGGCGCAGTGACAGTCGGGGCCTCGGGAGCGCTCAGCGCGACACGCGCCGCGTCGACGGGCTCGGCCGTCACCTGCCGATCGGCCGGTTCCTGAGGCAGCTCGAGATCGGGGACGACCGCAGCGACCGGCTCGGACGCGCGCGGACGGACCTCGCCGTCGCGGACGGCCAGCCAGACTCCCGATCCGCACACGACCAGGGCGACGACGGCAGCGATCTTGAGTTTGGCATCCATGGCGAGCGCAGTCAGGATTGGGACAGCGAAGGGTGTCGGATCGGCGAGCGGCAGGAGCAGCGCGACCCATGCGTTGCGATCTCCGTCGTGCTCACGGTCGAAGCGCGCGCGCAACATCTCGAGACCGCGCGCGAGCCGCGTGCGCACCGTCTTGATCGGCACGCCGTCGCGTCGCGCGATCTCGCACGGCGCGACCCCCTCGCCGTAGCGCGCCCACACGGCCGAGCGCGAAGGCTCCGGGAGTTCGCGCACGGCGCGCAGGAGCCTCTCTTGCAGCGCGATGCGCTCCTCGACGTCGTCCACCTCGGGCGGGATCGCAGCCGGCCGCGCGACGTCCGACTCGCGCGCACGACGCCGGCCGGTCTCACGCGC
>JAYTBY010000120.1:0-2108 GCA_043736755.1 Planctomycetota bacterium
AGTCGCGCGAAGAGTTCCGCGCCGAGGTCGCGCGCGAAACCCGTCATGCGCGCGTCGTAGTCCGCTTGCTCGTCGTGACGAGCGCGAACGGCGCTCCGGTACACGTCGTCGATGCGAGCATCGTCCGCGACCCGCGCGATGCGCTCGAGCTCCGCGACCTGTGCGCGATGGCGTCCCTCGACGTTGACCATCATCCTCGCGATGTTGCGCAGTCGCGCCGTGTCGTCGAGCGCGTGCGGTGCGGGCACAGGCGTCGATCCGTCGAGGGCACGCGGAACTTCTTGCTGGTCGCGCGCTGAACCGAGCACGAAGCCGGCGCAGACGAGCGGCGCGACGAGAACGAGCATCAGAGGCGCGGATCGCACTCTTCGATCCTAGCTCGCCGAACCTCGACGCGCGGATTTTCGCTCCGACACCCCACACGGGGCCCGTGGCCGCAGGGGATCGATGGCGTCGCGTTCTCGCCGGGTAGTCCGGGGCGGTAGGCTCTCTCGCGCGATCCTCGCCGTGCGCGGATGCTCGAGCGCGATCCCACGCATGACTCCCTCCTCCGCCCCGATGGCTCCGACGCGTCTGCGGACGATCCTGACGTACGCGGCGATGATCGCTGCGACGGCCGGGATCTACCTCTTCATCCGCGGACAAGGGGAACAGCTCCTCGCGCCCGAACCGTCGCCGGGCGCGTCCGGTCCAGCGGATGCGGAGCACACGTCGGTGTTGGCACACCTCCTCTTGGCGTTGGCGGTCATCACCCTGCTGGCGCGCTTCATGGGCGGCGTTTTTCGTCGCTACCTGAAGCAGCCGCCCGTGATCGGCGAGATCGTCGCCGGGCTCATGCTCGGACCTTCGCTGCTGGGCCTGATTTCGCCCGCCGCGTACGACTTCGTGATGCCGGCGGCGATGGCGCCGCACCTCGGCACCGTGTCGAAGATCGGCGTCGTTTTGTTCATGTTCCTCGTCGGGCTGGAGCTCGACACGCGGCTCTTGCGCGGCAACACGCACACGACGATCGCGATCTCGCACGCGAGCATCGTGGCGCCCTTCCTGCTCGGCGCAGCTCTCGCGCTCGGGCTGTACCCGGTCTATTCGACGAGCGACGTCTCGTTCACCGTCTTCTCGTTGTTCCTGGGCGTCTCGCTGTCCGTGACGGCATTCCCGGTGCTCGCGCGCATCCTGCACGACCGCCAAGTGCAGCACACGAAGCTCGGTGCCACGGCCCTCGCCTGCGCAGCCGTCGACGACGTGTCGGCGTGGTCGTTGCTCGCGGTCGTCGCCGGCATCGCGACAGCGAAGGTCACGGGCGCGGCGTGGACGATCGCGTGGGTCGCCCTCTACGTGGTCGCGATGTTCGCCGTCGTGAAACCCCTGATCGCGCGCTTCGTCGCGGCGGAGGAGCGCAAGACCGGGCCGCTGTCGCACACCTCGCTCGCCATCGTGTTCGCGGCACTGCTCTTGTCCGCAGTCGCGACCGAGGCGATCGGAATCCACGCTCTGTTCGGCGCGTTCCTCTTGGGCGCGATGCTGCCGCACGAAGGGCGCCTGGCCGAAGGAATCCGCGCGCGACTCGAGGATGTCGTGATCGTGCTGTTCCTGCCGTCGTTCTTCGCGTTCACGGGGATGCGCACGGAGATCGGGCTCGTCAACACGGCACAGGACTGGTTGGTCTGCGGTCTCGTGATCGTCGTCGCTACGTTGGGCAAGTTCGGCGGCACGTTCGTCGCGGCGCGCTTGACAGGGCTCTCGGGACGACGCTCCGCGGCACTCGGAATCCTGATGAACACACGCGGTTTGATGGAGCTGATCGTCTTGAACCTCGGGCTCGACCTGAAGGTCATCTCGCCGACGGTGTTCACGATGTTTGTGTTGATGGCGCTCGTGACGACGTTCGCGACGACGCCGTTGCTCGACGTGCTGCTCGGCCGGCGGGGATTCGCCGACTCGGTCGAGGACGAGGTCCATCCCGGGAAATCGGGCGCGAAAGCGTGAAGTTCGCCGGTTGGGCCCATGGCCCCGAATCGTCGTGCGGAGCGAATGGTTCGGGCAACGCGAGGCCGTGAGCGACTAACCCCGAGTGCGGTAGCGCGCCGAAACTCCGCGCAGTGCTCGCG
>JAYTBY010000121.1:0-10467 GCA_043736755.1 Planctomycetota bacterium
GTGCCCGTCGTGAACTTGGAACCGGACTTCAATGCCAGCCAATCGGTGACGTAGAGTTCGACTGGCCCCTTGGTCGCGTCGATCGTGACTTCGCCTTGCGCGTCGACGACGAGCTGACCGACGACGATTTTCGCTGGTCCCGTGATCACGAGCTTGGTCGCGCCGGTGACTTTCAGGGAATCGAATTGGCGCTCTCCCGACGGAATGGCGACCAGGGGCTTCGACGGCGAAGTCGTGATGCTTCCCTGCGGTTGACACACGGGCACATCGATCGCCTCGAGGGCGTTCGCGGTCAAGAACGGCGCGGTCGAGCCCGAGATCGTGGTGCTTCGGCCGCGCACGAGCACGCCCGTCGGACCCGGCTGCGCATTGCCGTAGACCTTCGTCGTTCCGTTCCTTCCACCAACCGTCAGGTTCTGGTTGCTGCCGACTTTCGCGCCGGTCGGCGGTGAGCCACCGACGGGCAGCAACGGTGGCGAGTAGGGCCCCTTACGCGAGTCGTAGCTGTCGATCGTCGCGCCGCCCTCGACGGCCACGAGTTCGTCCCCGAAGAAGCCGAGGCTGGCGACGGAACTGCTCGTGCGTTCGACCACGATCGACAGAGCCGCTCGTCCGGCACCGCACAGGCCGGTGCTCGTGAGTGTCACGCGTCCGAGCCCTTCTTCCTTCGCGGTCGTGAAGAAGATCCCGTTGGCGAACCGCGCCGGCTCGTCCGCGGTACCGACATTGCCGCTCTTGCCGCTGGCGATGCCGTGAAAGGCCTCGGCCAGTCCGGCTTCGGCCATGTAGAACGCGCGCTTCGTGTCGACGGCCGTCCGCTGCTCGCGCGCTTTCGACAGGTCGAGCTGCAGTTGGATCATGCTGAGCGTCGCGACGGCGAACACGACGAGCAAGGCGGCGATCATCGCGCCTCCGCGGCGCGATGATCGCCCTGTTCGGAAGTCTTGGATCTTCATGGATTCACCTCAATTCCTACACGTCACGGTGGTGGACAGCTCCCGCTCCAGGAACCCTCCGGCCCCGTCGGAGCGGCGCAACGAGAGCGTGATGCGCACCGACTTGCCGTCCTTGACGAGCGCGAGCCCGCGCTCGTCGACGAGACCGTTCCCGTTGTCGTCGATTCCGTTCGCGCCGATTTCGCCGTTGGCGAACTGCGGCACGTCCTTGACCCAGACGACGCGCTTCTCGGACTCGGACCCGGGACTCTCGAACCATGTCACTTCGCCTCCGGACTCGTCGGTCAGAGCGATGCGCATGTTCTCGCTGAAGACGTTTTCGCTGACTCCATCGCCATCGAGGTCGGCCACGCCGAGGTACTCCTCGTAGTTGATGACCGATTGCGAGTTGGGGGTCTCGGACGTGTCGTAGATCGAGTTTCCGAAGCTGCCCACGATCGCCAGCGCGATGCGATCGAGTGCCCGACGCGCTTGCGTATCGGCCTCGAAGCTCGCGTTCCGCTCGCCCATCGCTTTCGAGGTGCCGCCCAGGACCGTGTAGACGTTCCCGATGACGAGCGCGAAGAGCACGAGCGCCACGGCCAGTTCGAGCACCGTGAACCCGCGCCGCGTCGAACGATCGAGGCGCTGTTTCATAGCCTCGGGATCATGGTGTAGATCTCGAGGTCGCGCGTGGTCGTACCGCTGCCGCGTGGACTCCACTCGATGTGGACTCGCATGGGCAGGAGTACCCAGTCCGCTCGGTGATCGATCTCGTCGATCAGGCCGTCACCGGACAGGTCGCGAGGCATGCCGAGCATCACGTCCGCGAGGTCCTCGGCCAGTCGTCCGTCGAGGAGCGGGAACTCGATGCGACCGACCGGCGCGCCGCTCGGCGTCGGAGCGAGACCGTCGACGACGAACGTGTTGCCCGGCGCCGTACCCGCTCCGCCCGGATCATTCGACGGATCCGCGTCGAACAGCGCGAGAATCTGGTCGACGGATTGCGCGCGTACTTGCTCGATCGCGACGCGTGCGGCCTCGGCGGCGATACCCGTCTCCGTCGCTATGGGGTCGAGCCGTCGCGAGGATGCGACGGTCTGCGCGTAGATCATCGACGCGACGCTGACCACGGCCAGGACGAGCACGATTTCGACGAGAGAGAATCCCTCGCTGCGCATCCGAGGGACGCGGCGAGATGTGCGCGGGATGGAGGGCATGGTGTTTCAACCATGCCCATCGGCGTTCGACGTGGGCCGGCCGAAGCTACGGGCACCGAGGTCCGCGAAAAATCGTCGGGGACAGCGTCGAGGGTCGGAAAGACCTTCCGCAGTCCCGTGTCGGTGGCTCAGGACGTCGGTGTCGGTTCCACGTCGAGCGCTGCCCCCGCGACCGAGCCGGCGTGTCGGCGCACGATCTCAGCCATGCGGGCGATGCGCGTCGAACCGAGATCGGGATACAGCGGCAGATAGACGAGCCGCGACACGAGTGCGCGCGCTTCGCGCGGATCCGTCTCGGGTCGACTCTCTGGGGCGGGCAAGGCCGTGAGCGTCGCGACGCGCGTGCCGTCGAACCCGCGTTCGCGCAGCGCTGCGACCAACTCGTCCGGACGATCGACGGCAACCGCGTACACCCAGTGCGTGCGCGTCGGTGCGCGCGAACCTGGCACGAGCACGGTGCCCTCGAGAGCGCGCGTCAGGTCCTCGCCGATCTGCGCGCGCTGTTCCGTGCGATGCCCGTCGCAGCGCTCGAGTCGGCGCGCGAGCAGCGCAGCCATCGCCGTGCTCGGGCGGTGCCGGATCTTCTGGAAGAGATCTCCGCCGGGGAATCCGCGCACGGTCTTCTGGATCACGTCGTCCACCGAACGACCGCGCAGATCGCACGTGGCGACGAACGTCGCGTAGACGGGTCGCCACGTCAACGCGACGAGGCCGGCGTACTTCACGACGCGACCCGCGAATTCCCACTGACTCGCTTTGGGCAATAGCGCGTGCGTCGCGCGCATCCGCGCGAGCACGGCGGGATCACGAACGCGGAGAACGGCACCTTGGAGTGCCGTCTCCGTCTTGATCGGTCCGAAGCTGAACATCGAGACGTCCGCGGCCGGATCACCGCGCCAATCAGCGCCCGTGAACGCTTGCGCGTCGTCCTCGAGGACGAGGATCCCGCGCTCGCGCCGCAGCTCGACCAGCGGATCGAGCGAGACGCGCGTGCCGAAGAGGTGCGCCAGGATCGCTGCGCGCGTCCTCGGGCCCGCGGCGTGTCGCCAAGCTTCGGGTCGCGGCGCCAAGGTCGCCGGATCGACGTCGACGGGCACGACGACGAGCCCGTGTCGCGCGACGACGCGCGCCATGTCGGGGATCGTGAGCGCCGACATGAGGACTTCGCTGCCGTGCGGCAACGCCAACGCCTCGAGGTACAGGTCGAGTCCCGTCCGAACGGACAGGCACGCGAACGCGTCGCCCGTTCCATCGTCGAACCAGCGCTCGATCCGTGCGCACGCGTCGGCGCCGTCGGCTCGCGACGTCGACGCCGCGAGCCCTGCGAGAAGATCCATCCAACCGAGGTCGAAGCGCTTCCTGGAATGCATCGTGCGCCCTCGAGCCGCGGGTGTCTTGATCACGCGGCCATGCGGCCCTGATCCTACCTTCGAGGAGCGCGCGTCTCCCGCTCGGGCTTCGTAGAGTCCACGTTCCGTGTCGCAAATGCCCCCGTCGCTCGAATCCGCCGCCGTCCCGAGGCGCGTCTGGCGCGGCACGAGCTTCCTGGTCCTCGGCCGGATATTCGGGTCCGCGTGCACCTTCGCGCAGCTCTGGCTGTTGGCGCGACACCTCGAGCCCGCGGAGTTCGGTCGCTACACGTTCTATCTGGCCGTTTTCGTGTTCCTCGACGCGTTCGTGGACTTCGGCACGGGCCAAGTCGCCGTCCAGCGCACGGCGGCGGACGAGTCGCGCATCCCGGAAGTTCTGGCGGCAGCTCGACGACTGCGTTTCGTAGCTGGGATCCTCGGCGTCCTCCTCGTCGGCGGCGGCGCGATCGTGCTCGACGAGCCGGCTGCGGGCTGGATCCTCCTGGCGTCGCTGTACCCGGTCACGCACGTCGCGGAACTCTCGACCGTGGTGTTGAGGAACCGAATCGCTTGGGGCGTGCCCGTCGCGGTCCGCGCCATCGCGACGGCGTCGTCGCTCGCGTTCGTCCTCGTGCTGCGTGCGCTCGGCGACCGCGAACCGGCCCACTACCTCTGCGCCGTCGCGTTGGGCAGCACGTTGGGCAACGCGCTCCTCTACGTCGCCTGTCGAAGGCACCTCCCCTCTCGGGAAGCGCGCGACGTCCCCTGGGCATCGGTGCTCGCAGCCGCGGCTCCGCTCGGATTCGCGAGCCTGTGCCAGCAGGCCTACTTCTACGCCGACAACCTGTTCGTGCGCGCCTTGCGCGGCGAAGAGGAGCTGGGCGCGTACAACGTCGGCGTGCGCGTGCTCTCCATGGCGATCATGGTCGCACTCTACGCGTCGCAGGCCGCGATGCCGTGGCTCACGCGCGAGCACGCTGCCGGCCGACTCGGCGAAGCAGCCGCGCGCCTCGGCCAGCCGTTGTTCGCCCTCGCAGGCTTCGCAGCCGGCGCCGCCGCACCGTTTTCAGGTCATTTCCTGGCCCTTTTCGGCGCACACGCGACGGTCGCGGCGCAGAGCCTCGCCTGGCTCTTCGGTGCCGTGGCCGTCATCCATGCGGGCGCGGTGCTCACGACGGCGCTCGTCGCCGCGGGGCGAGGTCGTTCGATGCTCTGGATCGCGGCCGCCGGATTGGCGCTGAATCTCGCGACGAACGCCGTGCTCGTTCCGACGCTCGGCATCGAGGGAGCGGGCATCGCGACGCTCGCGACCGAGATCCTCGTGGCCGTGCTCGCCGGCGTAGCCCTCGCACGAGCCGGTGCGCGCTCCACGTGGCGCGCGTGGGGTTGGCTCGGCGGCCCGTTGCTCTTCGCTACGGGGTTCGCGGCATCCGCGGCGATCGTGCGCGGAGCACTCGCATGAGGGTCGCGATCGACTACCGCACGGCGCTCGTGAACCGCGAAGGGATCGGACGCGCGACGCGCGAACTCGTACGCGCGCTCCAGCACATCGAGGATCCGCCCGACCTGCGGTTGTTCGGCTGGACGCTCGCGAGGAGCGCCGTCGCGCGCGACGAACTCGGTCTCCTAGCGCGAACGACACTCTCACGTCTACGCTTCCCGTCACGCTGGATCCCGCGCGCGTGCGCGCTGCTCGGTCGCGGCGCGGACGAACTCGTCGGCGGCGCGGACGTCTACCACCACACGCAGACGCACGTGCTGCCCGTGAGCCGCGCGACCGAGACGGCGATCGTCTTCGACTGCATCTGGGCGCGCAAAGGATCGGGTCTCACGGACGAAGCCGCCGCGCGGATGGCCGACGGCGTGAACGCGCAGATCGCGCGCGCGCGGCGCATCCTCGCGCCGAGTGCTTTCGTCGCGGACGACATCGCGAGGACGCTCGGCGTCGAGCGTTCGCGAATCGACGTCGCGCTTCTCGGCTGCGATCACGTCCTGCGCGATGGCGTGCCCGGTCCCTCGCCCATCGATGGCCCCTACGCCCTGACCGTCTCGCGTGTCGACACTCGCAAGAATCACACGCGAATGTTGCGCGCATTCGAAGCGGCGGTGCGCGCCGGCGCAGCGCATCGCTGGGTGGTCGCCGGTCCGCGTGGAGCCGGCGTGGAGGAGTTCGACGCGGCACTCGCGACCTCGACCGTGCGCGAACGTGTCGTGCGGCTCGACTTCGTGCCCGATCGGGAACTGCGCGCGCTCTACGCGGGTGCCAGCGCGTTTCTCTTCGCGAGCCTCGACGAGGGCTTCGGTTTGCCACCGCTCGAAGCCGCGGCCCTCGGCGTGCCCGTCGTCGCATCGAACGCGGGCTCCTTGCCCGAGGTGATGGGTGACGGCGCGTTGCTGCCGAATCCACTGGACGAGCAGGCACTCGCGCGCGACTTCACCGCCGTGCTCACCGACCGCGAATTGGCCGAAGACCTCGCGCGCCGCGGCCGCGCGCGAGCGACCGAACTCACGTGGGCGAATTGCGCACGGGCGACGACGGCGCACTGGCGACGCGCCCTCGTCGATCATGACGTGCGCTGAGCGGCCGCGAGAAGTCGCTCCTAGGGCCTCAGAGAATCCCGTGGCGCTGCGCCGCAATGCGAGAGCGGTGAATTCTCCACAGGCTGTGTGCCTCCGCTGTTCAGCTATCCCGCGACCGACGACGAATCGAGTCTTCGTCGATCCGGTTCCCATCCCACAGCGTCCGGCCTTCCATTCCGCCTGCGACCGTGACGATTTCGCCGCTGACGTGACGCGACATGACGGGCGACGCGAGGAACAACGCGGCTCGCGCGACGTCTTGCGCACGACCGAGTTGGCGCAGGGGCATCGTGCGCACGACTCGTTCGATGACTCCCGGTTGCTCCAATGCCGCGCGCGCCATGTGCGTGACGGTCCAACCGGGCTCGATCAAGTTGACGCGCGCGAACGGATCGAGCTCGACGATCTCGTTCTTCAACGTCCGCAGGAGTCCGTACATCCCGGCCTTCGACGCCGCGTACTCCGCGTGACCCTTCTCGCCGAAGCGCCCCGCAGTCGATCCGATCATCGCGAGGCTCGCGCCACTGCCATCTTGATGCGGGCCCGTCCGAGCGATCGTCCCGAAGAAGGCGCGCGCGGTCCAGATCGTGCCGAGCAGATTCGTGGACACGTTCGCGCGAATGCGCTCTACCGAGGCCTCGTGGAGCAGCGCGAACTCGGGCGTCCACTTGCCCGCGTTGGCGATCGTGACGTCGACGCGGCCGAAGTGTGTGCGCGCCGCGTCGAACGCGGCTTCTATCGAGATCGGATCCGTCGTGTCGGCGTGCACGGCGATCGCATTCGGAATCCCTGCGTCGTGGAGCCAGCGTTCGAGCTCGGCGATCTGCTCGTTCCCCGTCAGTACGAGGCGCGCGCCCTCGGCTGCGAAGGCCTCCGCGAGCGCTCGACCGATGCCACCCGAGGCCCCCGTGACGAGGACCACTCTCCCTTTGAGCCCGAGATCCATGTGTCGCTCAGGGCTGGGTCGAAATCGGCCGCGAGTACACGTCTGTGACGACCGCGCCCGGCTGCGACAGATCGGGCTGGATCACGACGACGTACGAGTCCTTGCCCGGCGCGACACGCACGTTTGCGAGCATTCCGCCACCGAGGTCGAGTTCGTGCGCGCCTTCAGGGAGAGTGAAGCGCGCGACCTGGAAGCGCGCGGGCAACGACGTCCAGTTCCGAGTGTCGGCCTTCTCGCCCAAGGTCAGCGCCAAGTTCGTCAGGATGCCGGCCAAGAGTCCCAAGCCTTGATCGTTGTGCTTCTCGACTGCGTCCTGCGCCGCCTTCGCCGCCACGGCCTTCACGCCGCGTCGGATCGCTGCGCGCGCCAGGATCCAGGGCATGTTGGCTTCGATCTGGAACGCGGCGACCGACGTGACGTCGAGAACCGTCGACGACGTAGCGACCAGCACGCCGCCAGTGCGGACCTCGAGTTCGGGAAGGCCAAAATCACCGGAAAGCACGGCCGGAACGGGCACGTTCGCCTGACCGAGCAGGCCGGCGTTTTCGCCGATCACGATGGCGCCGATGTTGGCCAGGAAGAGCGCGCTGTCCGTGATGGGAGAACTGCTCTGCACGAGTCGTGGGCCGCGACCCGCGAAGCGGAAAACGTGCACGACGCCGTGTCCGCCAGGTGCGTAGGCGCCGTTCGTCGTCCGCTCGCACGCCTCGACGACGACCGGCACTGCGCCGCCCCATTCTCGGGCGCGTTCGTAGGCCTTCTGCGCTTCACTGGAGAAACCCTCGCGCTCGCGCACGAGTCCTTCGACGTACGCACCGAGCGCCACGCGTTGGTACGTCTTGCGCGGGTTGTAGCCGTTGCCCTGACCATCGACGTCGTCGCCGAACGTGCTGCCGAGGATGCGTTCCTGCACTTCGCCGACTTGGAGCGCGTAGGCGTACGAGTCAGTCCCACCTTCGAGCAGCGCGAAGATCGCGAGCAACGCCGGCGTGACCACGTGTTCGTAGTCCGCGCCGCGATACTCCATGAACGTGTCGTCGGTGAGTCCGGCCGCGAGCCAGCCGGCGACATCGGAGTCCTGGTAGCGTGCTTCGAGAACGTCGCGCGACCGACGCAGGAGGTCGATCGAGGCGTCCGTGTCGCCGGCAGCGAGACGCGTCATCGACTTCTCCTGCAGGAAGAGGAACGTGTCACCCTTCGCCGGATCGATCGACTCGTCGAGGCCGCGCGAATCCGTCACGACCTTCGGCTCGACGCCGGACTCCTCGGCCAAGAGCGCGTCGATCTTGGATTCCGCCTCGGAAAAAGCTGCGATTCCCCACGCATCCGCGAAGGGGGCGATGCGTTGGTCGGGGGCTTGGCACGCCGCAGCGAAGATCGCTGCGGCGCACGTCAGCAGAGTGGTCCGGGGGGAAGCCATAGGACCCTCGCTTTCTACTTCTTGTACTCGATCTCTTGCTTGCCGCTGACCTTCGAGAGGATCGTGCCATTCGAGGCGTCGATCATCTCGAGCGAGAGCGAATAGCGGCGCTCTTTCGTGTCGCGCGAGAACAAACCGCCGGAGCTTTCGGTCGTCTGCGTCGTCGTCGTACCGTACACGAGGACGTCGGGCGCTTGCGAGTCACGGCCCATGACACCGAGGAAGGCGTCGCGGTTCTTCTGGATGAAGAGATCGTCGAAGTCGCGCAGGCCGACCTCCTGGCGAGCGCGGTCGACGGCCTTGCGCGAGAGCACCGTGAACGGGCCCGAGTTCACGAGGATCTCTTCGATCTGCTCGTAGATCGCGGGCAGTTGGTCTTTCAGCTCCTCGGCGCCCTTCGTGTCGAGACCGAAGAAGGCGACGCGGTAAGGGCCTTGGGCACGGGCTTGCATGCCCGCTTGCGCCACGAGCTTGTTCGTCGATTGCTTGACGAGCTCGTCGTAGGTCAATGTGCCGGCGCGCTTGTCGCCGACGAGTTGTTCTTCACCCTCGCCGCGGACGCGACCCGTGGATCCGCAGGATCCGAGCGCGGCGACGACGATGGCGGACAGGAGGAAAGGTGCGCAGCGTTTGAAGTTCATAGTTCGAGTGGGGACATGGTTGGGGGTCGATGCCCGGCCTCAAGGACGCGGCAGGTTCTCAGCGAACCTTCGCGCCTGTTGCGCGGGGATTCCCCGCGCGAAACCGGTGAGTTCAGTGACTTGCGTGGGATCCGTGAGCGACTGAGCACGGGTTCCGGCGGAATGGACTGCAGCCACGCGGCCATCGGCGAGGAGGACTGGGCTGCCGCTCGAACCGGGACGCGTCGGCGAGGTGTACATGAGCGAGGGGCGAACACGGCCGTCGGTGGTCGACACGAGTTCGTGGAGGGAACTCACGTACCCGGGCGTGAGCACCCAGCCCAAACTGCCTTGGGGATGCCCTAGAACAGCGACTTCGGTGCCGACCTGTACCTCGTCCGCGAAGGTGAACACGTGCGACTCCTGCGGCAGTCCATCCACCGCGAGTGCTGCGAGATCCCAGTACGGATCCGTCGCAACGACGCGTGCGCGCAGCGGCTTGCCGCCTTCGGGAGTCACGGTCAGGTCCTTCATGTCGCCTTCGACGACATGGTGGTTCGTGATCACGAGCCCGTCGTCGCGCGCGATGAATCCAGAGCCGCTGCCTTGCGAGTGATCGACCTTCACGACGCCGCTCTTCACGCGGTCGTAGACGGATGGCCACGTTGCCGGCGAAGCCGCAACGGACTTCGCGGCGCGCGGACCGGGATCGAGTGCGCGCTGGAGTTCGGGCAACAACCCGCTCGGAATCGTCGTCGTTCCGTCGCCGATGACCGTGCCTTTGGCCAAGTCGTGCGCATCCACGCGGATCGAAATCACGTCGCCGATCCGCTCGAGTCGCGGCGCGACGACGAGACCAATGCCGGCGTTCCGCAGCGCTTCGCGCGCACTGGCGCTCCTCGCGAAGCCGCCTTGCGCCAACTCCCCCTCGACGAGCACGCGATCCATCGGACCGACGCTCGCGAGGTCGTTCACGGCCTTGCCCGCGGGCAGGACGCGTTCCCGGATCGAGTCGCCGAGCATGGAGCCGAAGCTGACAGCGAAGCGCGCGGCCGGCATCGCCTGGTAGTTCGCCGCGAGCTGCGCAAGGTGCGCCTCCGCCGCCTGGAAGTTCGGAAACTCCGTGCCGTTCAGCACAATTTTCCCGTCGAATTGCGCCTGAGTGTTCGCCGCGCGCGCAGCATCCGTGCGCCGCGTCGCCTCGGCCGCGTAGGCGCCCTGCGCTGAGCGCAGGATCGCAACGTCGGGCGAGAAAGCGGTCACATCGAGCGGTGCGACATAGACCGATCCCTCGACCTTCGACGGATCGATCGTGCGCCCGAGCGACTTCGCGAGGTCGCCGCACACGCGCCTCAACTCGTTCGCGAGAGCGGGTTCTGCCTGCGGCACGCCGTAGC
>JAYTBY010000122.1:0-2106 GCA_043736755.1 Planctomycetota bacterium
GGTCACCTGCGCAAGGCGCGGCTCACGCGCGACGAGTTCAAGCACTTCCTCGCTCTGGGCGTCGTCCAAGAGACGTTGACGCGGCGCGCGCTCGGCCTCACGGACGACAAGACCGTCACGCCGGACCAACAACGCATCTGGATCGAGGAAGAGCTGCAGAAGCGCGCTTTCCAGGCGCTCACGCCGCCGTGGAAGGAAGGGATCGCTGCGCGCGCGGCCGACTTCACGATTCCTGCAGCCGAGTTCCTGACGTACCTGCGCAAACGCATGTCGGCGGACACGCTGCGCGAGGACTGC
Source organism: Planctomycetota bacterium (assembly GCA_043736755.1). Lineage (GTDB taxonomy): Bacteria > Planctomycetota > UBA1135 > UBA1135 > JAEUHZ01. The sequence continues at coordinate 298 of JAYTBY010000122.1, forward strand.
TACCAACTCCTCCTCGAGAAGCGGATGCGGGCGCGGCTGCCCGATCTCGCGCCGGAAAAGTTCGCGGCCGCCGTGCAAGAAGAACTCCAACGCCGACGCGACGACGCCAAGCTCGATCCGAAGACGAAGGGTCTGGGCCTCGATCAGATCCTCGCGGCGCAAGGCATCGTGATCGAGCGCTTGCACGACGATCCCGCCGTGCGCATCTCCGCGCTCTCCAAGTTGTGGGTCGAGCGCGCGTACGACGCCGAAGAGCTGAGACGCGTCTACAACGCAGAGCGCGATCTGTTCGACGGCCTGTTCGGCCCGGCCCACGAGGTCGGGTTCCTGTTCCTGCGCGGCGCGGGCTTCAAGAACACGTTCAATCCGCGCACCTTCGACGAGGCCGAGCGCGAACTCGTGGCACTCTCGACGCGCGCGCGGTCACGCGAGGAGTTCCGCGAGTTGGCGCGCTCGACGAGCGAGGACGCCGACACGAAAGCCGCTGCCGGCGAGATCGGCTGGGTTTCGCCGCTGACGCCGAAGGTTCCCCGCGAAGTGCGCGAGGAAGTCACGCGCCGGCTCGCGCTGCCCGAACGCGAAGCGCAAGGCCTGACGCGTCCGCTGCGCTTGCCCAACGGCGTTTGTCTGCTGTGGATCGGCCGTCGGCGTCCGCCGCCGAACTGGGAATCCATGGCGGGGCAGGTCAAGGCCGAGATGCGCCGTCGTTTCGTCGAGGACGTGTTGCCGCGTTCCGCCGTAGTCACCGTGTTCGAAGGATCCTAGAACCATGTTGATCGGAAAGGTCGTCGGCTCCGTCGTCGCCACGCGCAAGGACGAGAAGCTCCAGAATCAGAAGCTCCTGGTGGTGCAAGTGCACGACCAGCAGAACAAGCCCAAGGACCAGTACGTCGTGGCGGTCGACTCGGTCGGCGCAGGCAACGAGGACATGGTCCTCTACGCGACGGGCTCGAGCGCGCGACAGACGACGCTGACCGAGAACCGTCCCTGCGACGCCGTGATCATGGCGATCGTCGACTCGTGGGACCTCGGCGGCGCGAACGTCTACGAGAAGTGGAGCTGACGTGTACTTGGCGCGCGTGATCGGTCGCGTCGTCGCGACGACGAAGTACCCGGGGCTCGAAGGCGTTCCGCTGCAATGGATCCAACCTCTCGACGAGTACGGCGCGGCGATGGGCGACGCGCTCGTCGCGTGCGCGGTCGTGTCGACGGGTCCCGGGGACCTCGTGCACTTCGTCGACGGGCGCGAGGCTGCTATGGCTTGCCCCGCGACGTTCGTGCCGGTCGATGCGGCGATCCTGGGCTACGTCGAGCAGGCGCACGCGAACGGCGTCTTCATCGGGCGCGAGCCCGCGGGAGCCGCACGATGATTCTGGCCGAGGTCGTGGGAACCGTCGTGTCACCCGTGCAGATCCCCGTGCTCGACGGTGAAAAGCTGCTGATTCTGCGCCCGATTTCGCCCGATGGCCGCCCCATCGGGAAGACGCGCATCGGCCTCGATCGCGCGCAAGCCGGTGTCGGCGACCGCGTGCTGATCCTCGACGAAGGCAACTCCGCGCGACAGATCCTCGGCGACAAGAACGCAGCCGTGAAGACCGTCGTGATCGCCGTCGTCGACTACGTCGAGACCGGCGGCAAGCTCGCCTACGACCACCGGACTCGGAGCTGACGCGGCGCAGGCCACGACACGATCCCCCCATGACCACGATCGAAGAACTCGTGCGCGCGCGCGGCTGGACCGATGAAGAGGCGCGTCTGCGCAACGCCATCTGCGAGATCGGTCGGTTGTGCTACTCGCGCAACTACATC
>JAYTBY010000123.1:0-2105 GCA_043736755.1 Planctomycetota bacterium
CGAACCGCGCAATCTGATTGCCTTCCGCGAGAGCTACGCGAAAGGCGCGAACTACCTCGTGTGCCCGGATGTTCGTGAGCGCCAGGAACGCAGGTTCGGGAACGTGGATGTCACGCTGTTGCCGCTGGGGGAGTTCCGCCAGCTGTTTCGCGCGCGCTGAGCCCCAGGTCAAAGCTAACGCTAGCAGCCCGTTGAACAAGTCGGGTCGCTCCGCGCAGCAGGCCTAAGCGATGCAAGGAGGGCGAAGGAGCGACGCCGGAAGCGGCCTCCTTGGCCGCTGAGGACGGCGCGACGAGGCCGACGCAGCAGCGCGACGGCGTGCTGCGCGGAGCGACCCGACTTGTTCAACGGGCTGCTAGACAGCACGGGTGGCGCGAGGCGTGGCGGCTCACCGTCGGGGCCGAGGTGGGTGATGATCTTGCACACGATGTGATCATCGGTGAGCAGCGCTGAGCCTGACCCCAAACGTTGGTCCAACGCAAGAGAGGCCCGGTCCGCTCTGCCCCCGCCGCGCACGCGAGCCCGGCCAGAACCCACAGGCTCAGTTGGGCCGAGCTCCTGCGGCGTGTGTTCGCCGTCGACTCAACTCGAGCGCACTTCGAGACCCGCGCAGAACTCCGCGACTTGCTGCGCGCCGTCGAAGCGCACGAGGCCTTGCTCGCGCGCGCTCGAAAGCGGCGTACGCTCGTCGGCCAGCATCCGCACGACCTGCTCGTAGAGGCCGCTCGCCGTCACCGCGGAAGGCTCCATCAGGTCGACGAGGCCGAGCTCCGCGAGCCGCCGCGCGCGCAGGATCTGCTCCTGACGATGCATGACACGCGGGATCATCAAGGCGCGACGTCCGTAACGCAGCATCTGCGTCGTCGTGTTGTAGCCACCCGTGCAGACCACGAGGTCCGCGCGCTCCATGAACGGGCTCGTCGACTGGACGAACTCGAGCATGCCGACACCTTCGAGGCCCGCGATTTCGCTGCGGAAGCGCTCCAGGAGCTCGGGCGGCAGGAACGGCCCCGGGAGTACGACGCTGCGCCAATTCGCGCGCTTCCCGGCCTCGTGCAGCATCGCGAGGTAGGCGCCGATCACGAGCTCCCCAGCACCGTCCCCGCCGCCGATCGTGACGACGACCAGCTTCTCGTTGCTCTCCGCGAACCGATCGACTTCGCTCGTGTCGAGAGCGGCCTCGTCCTCGCCGACGTAATTGCAGTACCGCGCGCGCGCGGCGAGGTCCTCCGGCAGCGCGTACGCCTTCGCGGTCGCGAAGATCGACTCCTGGCCGTAGACGAGGATGTGCCGATAGTGCTCGCGGATCAGAGCGTAGGTGCCGCGCTCCTCCCACGAAGCGCGCACGGACTCTGGTTCGTCGATGATGTCTCGTAGGCCGAGCATTTTGATGCAGTCGGGACGTTGCTTTCCGAGCCACTCGAGCGCGGGCAGCATCTCGCCCTTCATGCCCGTCGCGGCGTGATCGACGAGGAGAACGTGCGGATCGTAGTCCTGGAGCGAGCGCAAGATCAGGTTCGTGCGCAGTCGCAAGACGCCCTCGTCGGAGACGCCGAGCGAACGCGCCGAGTACTGCTCGCTCGCCGTTTTCCGCACGGACGGCAGCTTCACGTAGTCGACGCCTTCGGGCAGCGCGAAGCGATGCACCGCGGGCGAACCGGTGAGGAGCAGCACCGACAGTCCCGGGTGCCGCGCGGTGAGCGCGCGCGCGATGTTCGTACACCGTTGCAGGTGGCCGAGGCCGAGCGTGTCGTGCGAGAAGATCGCCATCCGCGTGCCGTCGCCGAAGGGACGCATCGGCCCGGGTTCTGGCCGTTTCGGCGCAGCCATCGGCGCACCGGCCGCTTGGCGCTTGTCCCACTCCGCGAGCGCGGTCGACACCGCAGCGCGCAGCTGCGGCTTGCTGAACGGCTTGAGTACGTAGCCCTGCGCGCCCACGGCGAGCGCGCGCTCGACCGTCTCCTCGTCGGCGTAGGCGGTCAGGAACAAGAGCGCGGGATCGCACTGATCGCGGATCTCACGCGCCGCCTCGATACCGTCGCGGCCGCCGCGCAACCGAACGTCGATGAGCACGAGGTGTGGCGGTGAGCGGAGGGCTGCCGCAA
>JAYTBY010000124.1:0-4627 GCA_043736755.1 Planctomycetota bacterium
GGGCCCGATGACGGTCGAGATCCCGGAGTTCGTCGCGCGGACCATGGATCGCCCCGTCGCCGCCGCGATGCAGCGCGAGAACGCGACCATCTGATCGAACTCCCAGGTTTCGACGTACCAGGCCTCGTTGCTCGCGATGAGATGAAAATCGAGAGGCCCGCGCCGCGTCGGCTCGGTGTAGGGCCCGTCGTAGGTGTTGTCGAAACACACGGTCAGCCCGACGTGCACGGTCCGGCCATCGCGCAGCGTCAGCGCGACGACGCTCGCTTGGGCGTCGGCGACGAGGTCGGGCACGTAGCCCGCGAGTGCGAAGGCCGTGTCGCGGACCCAATCGATGCGTTCGAGTCCGGCCAGCGACTCCCCGCCCGGGACGAGGTGGATCTTGCCGCCGCGACCGATCCGTTGGCCGCTTTCGCCGAACGCGACGATCGCATTCGCGCGGCGGAGCAGCCCGTCGCGCTCGACGAACTCCTCGGCGCCGGTGAGGAACAGAGTGCCGACAGGAATGACACGCCGCGTGCTGTCCACGCCGAACAGCGCACGCTGCACGAGCTCGCGCTCGGCTTCGTGCCAGTACTCGATGTGCCGGCGCTCGATCGGTCTCTCCGCCCAGGGCGCCGCGCGCACGCCGCGGTCGAAGGCCGCGTCGAGCGTCGGCTCGGCCAGCGCGAACGGGAAGACGGTCTCGCCCCAGGCGACGATGTCGGCCGGTCGGCCGGTCCGTTCCGCGTCCACGAGACCGCGCCGAGTCAGCGCGACGAGTTCGTCGAAAGCGACCAGCGGCTCCGCGCCCTTCTGCTTGCGCACGGCCTTGAAGTCGGGCTGCACGAGGAGGACCCGCGGACCGGCGCGCGTCTCGGGCGGCGAGGTGGCGAGGCTCGCAACGATCACGAGGACGGCCGGGATCGCGGCCGCGAGGATCGGGAACCGACCGAGCGCTCGACGTTCGACGCGCGCTCGCCACGCATCCGCTGCGAGCCCGGCCAGTGCCGCCAGCGCGTACCCGACTCCGCCGACGCCGACGACGCGCATCGCGCCCAGCAGAAACGCGTGGTCGTGCGCGTGATGCCCGAAACGCATCCAGCCGAAACCGAACGGCGGCTCGACGACGCCGTTCAGGGTCTCGAGACCGATCCACGCGACGGGCGCGGCGAGCGCGATCGGAAGAACGCGCGCCAGGCGTCGCAGCACGATGCCGGCGAACGCCATGTACGCCGCCGGGACGATCGCGACCGCGAGAAGGGTCAGCCACAGGACGTTCACGTTCCAGAAGACCTGTGCCGAGAGTCCGACGGCGGCCGCCAGCCACTCGATCCAGAACGCTTTCGGGCCCGGCCGCGCGGCGAACAGGGCCCAAAGCACGAGCGCGAGGAACGCGAGCGACAGGAACCCGTCGGGGTGGACGAACCCCGGCGTCGCGAGCAAGAGGAGGAGCCACGCCGAGCCGACGGCCAGGAGTCGGGTGGTGGGTCGCAACGCGCGCTCGGAATCGGTTCGTGCGTCGATGGAAAGCCTCGGGGCCGCGAAGTAGACCTCAGGGCGCAACGGCGGTCCATCCGCGTGCGGAGGGACTTGCGAGGCGCGGCGCCTCCAGTCATCGTCACGCGCTTCGAATCCGGATCCCGCGATGCCCCAGTACCAACTCGATCACCTCACCGCGCTCGAGCACGAAGCGATCCACATTCTGCGCGAGATGGCGGCGGAGCGGGAACGCCCGTGCCTGCTGTTCTCGGGCGGCAAGGACTCGATCGTGCTGCTGCGCCTCGCGGAGAAGGCGTTTCGCCCCGCGCGCTTCCCCTTCCCGGTCATGCACGTCGACACGGGGCACAACTTCCCCGAGGTCATCGAGTACCGCGACCGGCGCGTGAAGGAACTGAACGAGCGCCTCGTCGTCGCCAGCGTCGAAGAATCGATCCGTCGCGGTCGCGTCGTCGATCCGACCGGCCCGCGCGCGTCGCGCAACCGCTTGCAGACGACGGCGCTGCTCGACGCGATCGAGGAAAATCGTTTCGACGCCTGCATCGGCGGCGCGCGTCGCGACGAGGAGCGAGCGCGCGCGAAAGAGCGCATTTTCAGCCACCGTGACGAATTCGGTCAGTGGGACCCGAAGAACCAACGGCCCGAGTTGTGGAGCCTCTACAACACGCGCCTACGCCAGGGTGAACACTTCCGCGTGTTCCCGATCTCGAACTGGACCGAGCTCGACGTGTGGCAGTACGTGAAGCGCGAGCAGCTCGAGCTGCCCTCGATCTACTACAGCCACGAGCGGTCGGTTTTCGCGCGCGACGGGATGCTCTACGCCGCGATGCCGCCGGTCGAGCGCTATCCGACCGAAGTCCCCTTCCAAGAGATCGTCCGCTTCCGCACGGTCGGCGACATGACGTGCACGGGCGCCGTGCGCTCGGAAGCCACGACGATCGACGACGTGATCACCGAAGTCGCCGCGTCGCGGCAGACCGAGCGCGGCGCCACGCGCGCCGACGATCGTCAGACCGAAGCCGCGATGGAAGACCGCAAGAAAGAGGGGTACTTCTGATGTCCGCCATCGATCCCGCGTTCACGGCGATGGAGGAAGGCGCGGAACTGCTGCGCTTCTCGACCTGCGGCAGCGTCGATGACGGCAAGAGCACCTTGATCGGGCGTTTGTTGTTTGACACGAAGTCGATCTTCGAGGACCAGCTCGCGCACGTCGAGGACGTGTCGCGCCGCCGCGGCGACGAGTACACGAACTTGGCGCTCCTGACCGACGGCCTGCGTGCCGAGCGCGAGCAGGGCATCACGATCGACGTCGCGTATCGCTATTTCGCGACGCCACGGCGCAAGTTCATCATCGCGGACACGCCGGGCCACATCCAGTACACGCGCAACATGGTGACGGGCGCCTCGACGGCGAACCTCGCCATCGTGCTCGTCGACGCGCGCCAAGGCGTCGTCGAGCAGACGCGCCGCCACTCGCTGATCACGTCGCTGTTGCGGATCCCGCACATCGTCTTCGCGATCAACAAGATGGACCTCGTCGGTTGGGACGAGGGCGTCTACCGTCGCATCGAGAGCGAGCTGCGCGGATTCGCCGCGCGCATGGACGTCGCCGACGTGTCGTTCATCCCGATGAGCGCGCTGCACGGCGACAACGTCGTCGAACGCAGCGAAAAGGCGCCTTGGTACAAGGGCCCGCCGCTCTTGCATCAGCTCGAGAACGTGCACATCGCGTCGGATCGCAACCTGATCGACGTGCGCTTCCCGGTGCAGTGGGTCGTGCGTCCGCAGAGTCAGGATCACCACGATTACCGCGGCTACGCGGGCCAGGTCGCGGGCGGCGTCTTGAAGGTCGGCGACGAGGTCGTCGTGCTGCAGAGTGGTTTCACCTCGCGCGTCACGAAGATCGAGACGTTCGATGGCCCGATCGACGAGGCCTTTGCGCCGATGTCGGTCACGATCCACCTCGCGGATGACGTCGACGTATCGCGCGGCGACATGCTGTGCCGTCCGGCTAATCGTCCGATCGCGGGGCAGGATCTCGACGCGATGGTGTGTTGGATGGGCGACGCACCGCTCCAGGCGAAGAAGCGCTACGCGTTGAAGCACACGACGCGCAACGTCCGCGCGATGGTGCAAACACTCGAGTACCGGCTCGACGTGAACACGGGCCACCGCATCCAGGATGCTCCGATGCTCGAGCGCAACGACCTCGGGCGGATCACGCTGCGCACGACGGCGCCGATTTTCTACGACGAGTACCGCCGCAATCGCACGACGGGATCGTTCCTCTTGATCGACGAAGCCACGAACAACACGGTCGGTGCGGGGATGCTCCTCAGCGAGCCGCGCTGAACCGACGGCGCCACCGGCCGCCGCTGCTGCACACGCACGATCGCCACCGCTGTCGCCCGACCGCGATGGCCGAACTCCGTCGCCGAACTCTGACGTACGCGCCCCGTCGTGCGGCGATGTCTTCCTGTTTCTATCGACACCTTGCCCACCGAGAGCCACATGACCGCGAGCATCGACATCGTCAAGAGCCTCTACACCGCGTTCGCCGCCGGGAACATCCCGGCGTTCCTCGGTCGGCTCGATCCCAAGGTCGTGTGGAACGAGGCCGAGAGCTTCGCCTACGCCGACCGCAACCCGTACGTGGGTCCAGACGCGATCACGAGCGGCGTGTTCCAGCGGACCATGACCGACTTCGACGGCTTCCGCGTCGTGGTCGGCGAGATCGTGGGCGGCCCCGAGGTCGTGACCATGTTCGGCCGCTACCGCGGACGCAGCCGCGCGACGGGCCGCGAACTCGACGTGCAGTGCGCGCACACGTGGTGGATCCGGGACGGGAAGGTCGTGCGCTTCCAGCAGATGGTGGACACGGCCCGCGCGGCGCAGACGATCCGGTAGCACCGCGCGCGGAGTTCGGCACACCGCGGTCTCGGCGCGCAATTCGGAACCCCGCGCACGTCGGATTGTCCAAAGTGCCGTGCGCCTCCGGGGTTGGAGCGCAGGCGAGCGATCACGATGGCAAGGCATGCCGATTGCCAATACTCGCTCGTCCGGGTTCACCACAGCACGACGACCGTCGCCCGAACCAGGGCTCGCGCCGGGTCGCGGCGGATCCGCGGAAGGAGTCACGCACGTGGGA
>JAYTBY010000125.1:0-10440 GCA_043736755.1 Planctomycetota bacterium
CGGGGCGCACGTCAGGATTGTGAGGTGAGGGGCGGTCAGGCTGCTCCGCGGCGCGCGCGGCGGGGTGGGGCGCATGACCGTCCCTCCTCCTCACAATCCTGACGTGCGCCCGGTGCCACGGACTCCCTTGACAGTCAACCAGGGCCGCGTGACCCTTGTGCCCTCCAGCCTTTCGTCCCACTCCTCGGCCCCAACTCGCTCGATGGATCAGCCGCTTCCCAGGCCTGAATCCGCAGAACCGTCGCCTGACCAACCGCCCTGGAAGGCGGTCCTGTCGGGCAAATCGTCGCGCGAAATCTTGGCGCGCATCGTCGACGGCGACCCGCTGGAACTCCGTGCTCGCTGCGAACTGCGGCTGCGTTCGCAAGCACTCTTGTTGGACGGTCATCGACTGCAACTGCGATCAGCGGCGCACGCCGCTCGACACGCACCGGGATACGTAGGTTTGCCTCCCATCGACGTATGGCTGAACGAACGGATTCGGAAGTCGGTCCAGGAGCTGCTGCGCGACGACGCCGAACTCGTTGCGGCCGGTGTCTCACCGGAAGCGCCAGACGACGATCGGTTGTTGATCATCGCGAACACGTTCGGCATCGATCCTAATTTGATTGGTCGCGGTTGCTCCGCGTTCAATCGGATTGGCTTCGAAGCGCGTGCGGCGTTCCACGCGTTGGTCCTCGAAGCGCAGGATCCCGCGGCGTGGTGCCGGGAGAACAGCACGACAACCGCGCGGGCGCTGGCCGCCTTGCGCTCGGCGATGCGCGCCCTGGGCGCGCGCCGGCAGATCGACCTCGACGAACTGTTGGGAGGTGGCGACGATGATGCGTGACATGCTGACGCTGCGCCCAGAAATCGAGGCACTCTTGCGCGAAGTCGCGAGCGAGCCGGGCTCGGCCTTGCTCGGAGTCGCGCGTGGGCGCGAACTGACCGCCTTGCGTGCCGAGATCCCGGTCAGAGCTTCGGATTCGCGGCTTTCGCGTGCCGAGAAGCATCTCGTCGAGGTCTACCGCGAGGAGGTCGCCTTCGTCTTGCGATCGGCGGCGTGGAGAGCGCTGGCCACGAGCGAGAGCGGCCGGGTGCGCATCGTGCGCGGCTTCGTGCATGGCTCCTCGGTGTCTGTTCCGACCGAGCGCGAGATCGCGGTCCAAGCGTCGAGGACGATGCGCGAGGCGCATGGGGACGAGGTCGGCGTGTTGGAGCGGCTCAGTGGACCGGGCGGCGCGGCTGGAAGCTCGCCTGCGCTTCTGTGTGCCATGGCGCAACGACTGGTGCCGTCGGCGAATGGCCGGATTCTCGCGGGGATCGCGTTCACCCTCGAGGGTCGCATCGACGCGGCGCGCACCGCGTTTGTTGATGCGCTTGCTGTCGCGCCGACCGCGGAACTTGCGGCGGCGGCCTGGGAGAACTTGGCGGAGCTGGAGGAGACCAGCGATCGATGGGCGCGAGCACGCGCAGCCTGCGAACGCGCTCACGTCGAGGCAACGAGCCTCACTAGCCCACTCGTGGGGATCCTGTGGTTTTCCGTTCGACTCGACGATACAGCTCGCGCGCTCGCCGCGATGAGCGAACTCGAGGACCTCGTGGCGCGAGCTCCAGAGCGGCTCGACGAACACTTCGAGAGGTTCGTCGCTCGCAAATTGGTCATGAAGCGCGCTTGGAGTTCCAATTCCGATCGATGCCTGCGGTCGCTCTTCGCAGGTGCCACGTCGCAAGTGGGGAGGCTGATGCATGCACTCATCTAGGGTTCGAACCACGTGGTTGTCGCTCATTGCGCTGACGATCGCTGGCCTTGGATACGTCTCGGCGCAGGGTGGGGGCATCCAAGGCGTCCCGCCCAAGGCTCTCTCGACCTTCAAGGATCCTGTCACGCCCCTGATTGTTCGAAGTCAACCTGCCCCACCTCCGCCGGGTCACAACGGTCCAGGCTGATTCCTCTGATGAGCCACACGCGCAGTGCCGCCCTCTGGACGACTGTCGCGGTGGCGCTGTTGGGCTTGGTCCTCTTCCTCACGTGGCGCAAAGGAGAGTCGGGGTCGGCCTCGCCGGGTCGTGTAGATCCCCGTCCAAACTCGACGGACACGTCCGCGCTCCTTCCGCCCACGGTTCTGGACGATGGGGCGTCCGTCGCGACCACGGGGCCGCTCAGATCGGATCGATCCTCCGCTCCCGTTCGCCTCACCATTCGGTCGGCGGACGGTCGCGGGATCGCGGGCGCAATCGTGTCCTGGACGACGCTCGGCGTCGTGGATGGAAACCTGCGGTCCGGTTGGCCTTGGCCGGCCGCGGAACTTTGGCAGGGTCGGTCCTCGCAAGGTGAAACGGATGTCCACGGCGAGTGTGAGCTCACCGATCCGCCCGGTGTCGCGGACTCTCCCTCCGTCGTGTGGGTCACTCACGCCGACCACACAGCACGCGCGTTCCCGCTCGGTCTCCGTGGTTCGCTCGCGGATCTACCCAAGCCTTGGATCCTCGAACCCAGAAGCCCGATCTCCGTGACCGTGCTCGAGGGCGGTGGCGAGGTGGCGCCGGATGCAACCGTGTTTCAGCGCCTGTTCCTCGCGCCGCGTGATCGCGTTGGACTCAGCGATCTCGACCTCGCCGCGGCCTACGCGCTGCAGCGGCGCATCTCGACCGATGCTCTGGGCCGAGCGCGGCTCGCTGATCTCGGGGGGCGGCAAGCGTTGAGTGCGCAGCGCGAGTCCGAGCTCTCCGACACTTGGATCGGTTCCGCGCCGGACGACGTGCGCTTGCAGTTGCGACCGACGTTCACTTGGCGCGCGACGATCGGTGCCCAGGATCCCGCGCTCGACCGCAAGGATGCGCGGGTCCAAGTCATCAGCCTGACCGGCAGTACGCGCAAGCTCGTCGACGCCGGATTCGTCGATGCGGATGGTGATGTCGGGCCGCGTTCGGCCGCGCTCATCCCTGGTGATTCCTACTTGTTCGAGCTGGAGGAAATCGGAGTCCCGACGACGATCGCGAAGACAGCTCCGAAACCCGGTGAGCACGTCGCGCTCGAGTTCCACCCGGTTCCAGGGTTTCGCTACCCGGTGCGAGTCTCGGAGAGAGGCGGCGACGTACTCTCCGGTGCCGAAGTCCGCTGGGCCTGGAACGCCGGAGACCGCTGGCAATGGTCGACACGCATGACCGGCGGAGATGGCGTCGCGGTGCTGGAGCATGCGCAGTCCGGAGCGTCTTGGGTCACGGTCGAGAAGAGTGGTTTCATCGGTTTCCGTGCTGAGATCGATGTGCGCAATGAGTCATTTCCACCGTTCAACGTCGAACTCGAGCGCGGGGCAACGTTGCGCGGTCGAGTGCACGCAAACGGAAAGCCGGTCACTGGCTTCACGATCGTTCATCGACCCGGGGCGGAAACCAGTACGTTTCGGACCGTAGACATCCACGACTCGAAGGACGGCACGTTCGCCATCGAAGGTCTCCCCGAGGGTGAACTCTCCGTGTTCGCGGTGTCCCCGGAATGGCCGCGCTCACCGGCACAGCGCGTCGAAGTGAGCCGTGCTGTCGAGACCTCGGTCGATTTCGAACTGCGCTCCGGTGTGGACGGACACGGAGCGATTCGCGACGCGCAAAGTAGCGAGCCAATATCGGGCGCCACGATCCAGGTGTGGACGGGTGAGAATCAAGTCCGCGTTCGAGCCTTTGGATCTCGCTCACAGAGTGACGTCGCAGGCCTGTTCACTGTGCTCGGGTTGCCGATCGGGCAGACGAACTACCTCGAGGTTCTTGCCGAGGGTTTCGCGCCCGTGATCATTTCCGCGCATGCCATGGAAGCGCGCAGTCTGGATCTCGGAATCATCCTTCTCGAGAGACCGCGCGCTCTCACGGTGAAGTTGCGCGTGCCCGAGGGTGACTCAGCGACGCGATGGGCCGTCGAGGTTGCGAACGCGCCGGGCTACGTGCCCATGCTCTTCCCGGCGTCCGGCGAGTTGCGGTTCGAGGGGCTCCAAGCCGTCGCGTATCGCGTGTCGGTGTGGGCCGGAGCGGATCTGGCGCTTGCGCGTTACGCCGCTGTGCCGGTCGAATCGGACGGCGTCATCACCTTCGACCTCACGAGCGGATTCAGCTTCGACGTCGAGATCGTCGCCGGACCCTCGGAGGCCGAAATGGGCGACCTCGTGCTCGCGGTACTGTCGACTTCCGAGGGCTATTCCCCCGGGCTGATGCAGACCGTGCCGGTTCCGCCGAGTCGTCTGGCGCGCGTCCGGCACGTCTCGGGCGAACGCGTGCACCTGAGGGTTGCGACACCCGCGGGGCTGCAACTCGGCACCCACGTGCCCACGGTCGCCGAGCTGCGCTCCGGCCGGGTCCGGATCACCCTCGGCAGCGAAGAGCGCGCTCTGCGCGTCATCGATCGCCGTGGCGATCCGATCGCGAACGTGATCGTGAGCTTCGGGTCGCCTGAGTTCGGCTGGCAAGCTCCGCAGGCGACTGGCTCCGACGGAATCGTTCGGGTCCCTTGCTCCGGCGAAGAACACTTCGAGGTCTCGCTCGAGCGGCCGCCGCAGGGAGGAGGCATCGTTCGGGACGTGCGCCCCGGAATCGAGCCCACCGAGATCACCTTCGATCCGCGTGCAGGTTTGGCCGTTCGCCTACTCGATGGTGACTTTCCGCTCGCTGGCGTGCCGATCGATCTGCGCGACGGGTTCGGCCTCCTGCGTGAGCTCACGCCGCTTGTCACGAAGGAGGACGGCAGCGCGTCGAACGATGGGTTCCTGGCTCAAGAGTTCCGCGGAGAAGTTCGGTTCGCTGGCCTCTGGCCCGCTCGATTCACCTTGCGCGCGACCGAGGCCGCACCGGTCACGACGGTCCAAGTTCGCCGACGTGGCAGCGTGGCCGTGCACGCCAAGCGCGCTGGTCTCGACCTCGCTGGCACGCGCATCGAAGTCGAATCGATCGAGTTCGGTACGCAGGTCGATCCATGGCTCGAGGCCGGTCTCGTGAACAGTTCGAGTCCGGCCTGCGCCACCGATGCTCGAGGTCAGTTGCGCCTCGACGGCCTGCCGCACGGCGCTTATCGATGGACCATCGCCGCGGAGGACGGCGCACGATTCGGTGGCCTCTTCGAAGTGAAGCCCCACCAGCGCGTGGACGTCGAAGTGTTCGTGCCCTGATCGCCTGCGCGCTCGCGGCCGTCCTCGTACCTCGTACCTCCTGTGGCGATACACGTTGCGCTCTCGAAGGGGCGGCCTTGCAACGATCAACGGCTTCGCACTCGTCTCACGAGCCGCTCACGAAACTCTCGATCCGCACGACGAGGACGACGGAGTCCGAAGTCCTACCCGCGATCTCGAACTCCTCCTCGACCACTAGCCCGCGCGCCCACACGCTTTCGCCGCTCGTCAGTTCGAACGGCTCCTCCTCGCGCGGTACGCGCACGACGGCGGCACCGGACAAGAGGTGCACGAATGCATCGCCTGGCCCAACGCTCACCCGGTTTCGTCGCATGCCGAGACGCAGTGCTTCGACGTCCGCTCGGATCACACCACGTCGAGTGAAGACGTTGAAGTCGCTCACCGCGCCCGCCGTGAGTTGAGCGCTCGTCTCGATCGAGCCGTCGAAGCGATAGGGCTCGAGCGCGCGTAGTCGCGCTCGCCGACCGTCTCCGAGAGTGAGCACGAGTCCCGCGCCGCCGGTCACGACGAGGATCCGCTCGAACCCCTCGAACGCGGAGAACGGACCATCTTCCTCCACGCGCGCTTTCGAGATGCGACCGTCGAAATCGCCGCGTTCGAACGCGGATCCGCGCGGCCACAGGGCGACTTCCTCCGTGACGCCGCGACCATTTCGCCACGGAACGCGGCGCGACATCGCGGCTGTGCGGAGTTCGATCTCGCGCGTCACGCGCACCGGCCGTGCGTGGAAGGTGAGCCGCGCCGACGGGCATCGGCGCGGCTCGGGGAAAGCCCGGCCACGCGCAGATTTCCGGCTCGGGAAGGGTCAGGAGCCGCGACACCTCGGCGAGTCGCGGCGAGCAGGGTCCGCGGGCTCAGGGCCGGACCTCGTGACACCAAGGGCTCTCGACTGGACAACGATCTCGGAAATCTCATTCGCGTGCCGCCGGTCGCGGGATCGGGCCCACCACGTCCGCAAATCCTGCGGGCCGCGCGGCCCGCGCCGTCGCGAGCAGATCGCCGGGCCACAACCGCGCAGTTCCATCGCCTGAAGCGGACAGGATCCAGGCGCCGTCGGCCGTGATGTCGGCGTCGAAGACCGCGTCCGCGTGGCCGGAGAAACTGGCCGTGCAGCGACGTTTCTCGAGGTCCCAATAGTGGACCGTCCGGTCCAACGAGGCTGTCACGGCAAGCGGCGCGTTCCGGGCCTTGGCCAAGGCGGTCATGCTGTTCGTGTGGTGCTCGCCGGGCAGGCCGTAGGCGCCGACGAGACCGAGCGCGGCCTCGGTCGCAGTTCCTGGGAAGCGCATCAGCGAAGTCGTTCGCCCGTACTTCGACGTGCCGAGGAGCAAGCCGACCTCGGGGACGAACGCGACTTGTCCGGGCGTCGCCATCGTGAGGGACTTGGCGACGAGTTGACCCTCGAGGTCGAAGACTTCGATCCGCGCGCTCTGCAGCGGCGCCGCGATGAAGCGTCCATCGGGCGAGAACGCTAGGTCGAAGACGTGAGTCAGCACGAGCAAGTTGGTCTCGAACGGTTCGGTGCGCCACAGCGGCGAGCTGGTCGCTTGGTCATTCGCCAGGGCATCCCACAGAGCGATGCGCCGATCGGTACCACCTGTCGCAAGCCTCTGGCCATCCGGGGCGAAACGCATCGCGGTGAGCTCGCCATCGTGGGCGCGGAGTGTGCGCTCCGTCTTCGGGCCGAGGTCGAGGATGCGCACTCCACCGGGACCGTCGGCCAGCGCGAGTCGCGTTCCATCGGGTGAGAACTGCGCCGCGATCGGCGCAGCATCGCGCGTTTCGACGACGCGCTCGAGCCGTCCGTCGCGCGCGTTCCAGATCAGGACACGCCCCTTCGAGTCCGTCGTCGCCGCGCGTGAGCCCGATGCATCGAACACCGCGCCGAGCAGCGGTGTGCGCTCGAGCCCCACGCGCAAGGGATCGAGGACGAGCTCCGGTGCTCCACTCGGAACCAACCACGTACGCGCTGTTCCGTCGTCCGATGCCGTCAGCGCTCGTCGACCGTCGAACGAGAAGCGTGCCGTGCGAACGGCGGCCGAATGACCAGTGAGAACTGGCAAAAATGGCCTGTCCGCGCCGTACCAGATCGACACCGTTTTCTGTCGATGCCAAGTGACGAGGAACGACGCGTCGGGGCTCCACGCAAGCCCCATGATCTGACGAGCGGATCCGCGACAGGTGCGCAAGAGCGCCCCGTCCTCCGCGCGGAAGACGCGCAACGCGTCGTCGTAGGCAACGGTGGCGAGCTCGCGCCCGTCGGGACTCCAAGCGATGCGCACGATCGCGCGACGGCCGTGGCTCGGCAGGACGTAGCGGTCGGTACCGGTCGAAACATCGACGACTTTCGCGCCTGCGTCCCACGAGAGCGCGAGGCTCTTGCCGTCCGGTGAGAAACGTGCGTAGTGATAGCGACCGGGAGCCGTGATCACGTGCACGGGGTCGGCCTCAGGCGTGGTGAGGTCCCAAACCTGCGCGGTGCGGTCCTCGCACACGGCAACCGCGTAACGACCGTCGGCGGTCGCGTCGATCGCGAGGCCGATGCCGGGCGAACCGCGGAGCACGGCGATCTGCGCTCCGGTGCGCGCATCGAACAGTCGCTTCGAAGCGTCGCTCTCAGGGATGGCTGAACCCCGCAGCGGTTCCGCGGAGCGCGTGAGCACACGGTCCATGCCTTGAACGAATCGTGCTTCGGCGACGGATCCATCGCCGGCCATGAGCACGACGAGTTGCATACCGGTCGCGACGTCGAAGATGCGCGCAGTGCGGTCGCGCGAAGCCGTGAGAATGCGCGTGCCGTCCGCCGAGAACTCGAGTCCGTGCACGTCCCCCGTGTGGCCGACGAGATCGATCGGCGGCGCACTCTCGTCGCTGAGCGAACGCACGACGACCTTCCCCGCCTCGCCCGCGTAGGCGATGCGCTTGCCGTCGGGTGAGAATCGCACGGCGTGCACCGCACCGGTGCCGAGTTCGTAACGAGCGAGGACGTTTCCAGACTCCACGTCCCAAATGCGCGTGGCTCCGTCCAACGAAGCCGTAGCGACTCGGCGCGAATCGGGATCGATCGCCGACTCGTACACGACGGGGCCGTTGCCCGTGAGGACCTGACGTTCGCGGAGCGCTTCGAGCGCGGCGAGCAGCACGCGGTTGCTTGCGAGCCCCGGATCGCGCTCGGCGGATCGAATCGCGAACTCGAACGCGCGCGGCGGCGCGTCGGGGAGCGAACTCGACGCTTCGTCGCGGAACCAACCACCCTCGTAGAGCGCCAGCGCCGCTTCCTTGCGTTTTTCCTCGGTGCGAACGCGTTCGAGCAGCACCAACGCCGTGGCGAGCGCGATCGAAAGTGCAGCGATGGATCCGATCGTACCCGTCGCGATCACGGGGTTGCGCTGCGCCCAACGACGCAATCGAAGCAGGGGGCCCGCGGGCCGCGCGACGATCGGCTCGTACTCACGCACACGACGCAGTTCCTCGGCGAGCTCGAGCGCCGTCGCGTAACGTCGGCCGACGTCCTTCTCGAGCGCGGTCTCGAGCACGACGGCGAGATCCGCGGACAACGCCGGATTCGCCTTCCGCGGCGGCGGCATCGGCGTGTGACGGATGGCCTCGGCCAGCGCTGCGTTCGAGTCGCCTTGGAACGGGCGAGTCAGCGTGAGCGACTCGTACAGCACGACGCCCAAGGAGTACACGTCGGTACGGCGATCGACGTGGCGGCCGCTTTCGAGTTGCTCAGGGCTGATGTAAGCCGGCGTGCCGAATACTTCGTCGGAGCGTGTCAGGTTTGCAGAGTCCTCGGCGTCGTCGTCGCGCGCGAGGCCGAAGTCGAGGATCACGGGAGATCCATCGGTGGAAACCATCAAATTACCGGGCTTCACGTCGCGGTGGACGACGCCCGCCTCGTGCGCGGCGTGCAGTGCGCGCGCGCAACGCTCGAAGAACGACAGCGTTTCGGCCAATTCGAGACCGCGTCGCGGCGCGAGCAGTCGCGACGCGCTGGTCACGGAGTCGCTGCGTGAACTCGGGGTGACCTTCAACTCGTGCTCCGCTTTCACGCGGATGAGCGCGGCCGCGAGCGTCTCGCCTTCGATGAAGCGCATCGCGATGTAGGGCGTGTCCGCATCGAGATCCGCGTCGAGCACCGTGCAGATGCCGGGGTGATCGAGGCGCGCGAGGATCTCCGCCTCGCGACGGAAGCGCGTGCGTCGCCCTTGCGAGACGCTGGCGATGGGGATCGAGAGGACTTTCAGCGCGACCGTGCGCTCGAGCCGCACGTCGACGGCTCGATACACGACGCCTTGTCCGCCGCGGCCGAGGACCTCGACGACGCGGTAGGGGCCGATGCGTTCGAGTCGCTGTTCACCCGCACGAGAGCGCGCAGCGGGCGCGGGAACGTCGCTCGTCAGCGCGATGTACTCGCGCGCGACCTTCTCCTCGTGCCCGGGGAACCGAGCCAAGTAGTGCGCGAGCGGGCGCAGCTTGTCGGCCTCGATGTCCGACAACAGTTGATCCGCGAAATCGAACAGGATCGATCCGCTCGATTCCGTCGAGTCGTGCATGGCGAGTGGGGGGGGCGGTCGGAATCCGACTTCGGCAAATCGTACTCCTGCGCCGCGAGGCCGTAGAATCGGAAGCTACTCGATGGCCGCCGAAGACAGCGACACACCGCGCAGGCGCATGGACCCGCGCTTCGAAGCGCTTTTCGCGGAGGTTGCGCCGGCGCTCTTCGCGTGGGCCGAGCTGCGCATCCGACCAAACCTGCGCGCGCGCCTCGACCCGCAGGACCTCGTGCAGGAAGTGTGGATTCGCGGGATGCAGGGCTTCACGCGTTTCGACGAGCGCGGCGTGAGCTTCCGCGCCTGGGCGTTCCGCATCGGGAAGAACATCTTGATGGAAGCGCTGCGCGCGACGCGCAACGACATCGTCGACACCCCGGGCGGCGTCACGTCACGGATGTTGGCGCTCGAGCGCGTGCCGCAAGACGTGACCAGCTTCACGCAGCACCTGGCACGCGAGGAATCCGTGCGCGCGTTCCTCGACGAGGCGGGTGCGCTCAGCGAGGTCGACCGCATGCTCGTCGTGCACTGCGGACTCGAAGGCGAGACGTGCGCGCAAGCCGCGGTGAAGCTCGGGATTTCGGAGGACGCCGCGATCAAGCGCTGGCAGCGACTGAAAGCGAAGCTGCGCGCCGAGACTTGGTCGCGGACCATCCTCGGCGCGGAATAGTCAGTAGCCGGCCTGCTTGTCCACGACGTTGTAGAGCGGCTTGCCCGCGTCGAAACGGCGCAAG
>JAYTBY010000126.1:0-2102 GCA_043736755.1 Planctomycetota bacterium
GCTCCTTCGAGCTTCCAACCGTGGCGGTTCGCGACGATGGCCATCGTCGTGAGCACGCACGTCGCGAGCGCGGTGCCGACGAGATCCGTGGGCGAGAAACTCGCTCCTTCGCCCTGATTGTCCTTGGGCGCATCCGTCGCGAGTTCGGCGCCCGAGGGCTCGTGCACGCTGACGCAACGCAAACGACCGCGATACTCGACATCGACCCGGACCATGCGGCGCCCTCCTCGAAGCGCGCGCGGAGTCTAGCGCAAAGCGTCCACGCTGCGTCGCCCCCCCCTCACATCGCGTCGCTTGGAGCCCGTGGTGAAGCGATGGGCTCCAAGCGCCGTGAAGCGCCGTAGATGGTCTGTGGGGAGCACGCAGGCTCGATTGCCTCACGCGATCTCAGGGGGTGTGGAGGAATCACGCGCGACGCGGAAGCGGCGCCGAGGGTCTCGGAGAGCGCGCAGGCTCGATTTCTTCCCGGCCGCTCAGAGCCTGTGAAGAAATCACAGGTGCCGCGCCGCGGAAGCGGCGCCATCAACATCGGAGAGCGTATGGGCTCGCCTTCTTCACACGCTCTCAGCCGCCGCGCGCATCGGGAGTCTTCGCGCCCGCGCGCCACACGACTCGACCGTTGATCACGGTGATGCGCACAGAATCCTGCAGGAGTTCCTTCGGATCGCACGTCGTCGGATCGACGCCGAGGACGGTCAGGTCGCAGGCGTAGCCGGGCAGCAATCGGCCGCGCCGGTCGTCCTGGCGCGCCGCCCAAGCGGCACCACTCGTGAAGCCCGCCAGCGCCGCGGCTCCGTCGAGTCGTTGCTCGGGGAGCAGGACTTCCTCGGGCTTTCCACCCGCCTTCGTGCGTGTCCGCGCCGCGAAGAGTCCTTGGAGCGGATCGGGCTTCTCGACCGGGAAGTCGCTCCCGAGGGCCAATCGACCGAGTTCGGGCGCCAACGCGCGCCACGCGTAGGCACCGCGTGCGCGTTCCGGCCCCAGGCGTTCGTCGACCCAGGCCATGTCGCTCGTCGCGTGCGTCGGCTGCATCGAGGGGACGACGCCCAGTGCGGGAAAACGCGGCCAATCCTTCGGCGCGACGACTTGCGCGTGCTCGATGCGCGGACGCAGGTCGCGGAACCCGGGCACTGCAATCGAAAGCCGCTCGTAGGCATCGAGGACAACGCGGTTCGCGCGATCACCGATCGCGTGCACGGCGGGTTGCATGCCCGCGCGCGTCACGAGCGCGAGACGCGTTGCGAGTTCCTCTTCGGAGAGCAGCAGGAGTCCTTTGTCCTCGAGCGAGTCCGAATACGGCTCGAGCAGTGCCGCGCCGCGCGAACCGAGGGCGCCATCGGCGTATAGCTTGACGCCCGGCACGGCCAACATGTCGCGCGGATCGGGCGGAATCGGGAAGCCGACGAGCGACTTCTTGTCGAGCACGGCCATGCCGTCGAGGTACGCGACGACGCGCAGCTTCAAGAGCCCCCGTGCGCGCAGATCCTGGAGGAGCGCGAGCATCGGCCGCGACGTGCCCATGTCGTGCACGCACGTCAGTCCGACTGCGACCAACTTGTCCTGCGCGGCGAGGAAGCGTCTCTCGAGCACAGCTGCGCTGGCTTTCGGGATCACCGACTCGACGAGAGCAGTCGCCGCGTCGAGGAAGACGCCGGTGGCGCGGCCTTCTTCGTCTTGGAACACGCGGCCGCCCTGGATCGCTCGGTCGGAATCGACTTCGCCGTCGAGACCGGCCAGCACGAGCGCGGCCTCGTTCACGAGCGCTGCGTGTCCATCGACGCGCTCGAGGAACACCGGGTGCTTCGGCGTCGCGTTCGAGAGCAGGAGGTGGTGCGGGAATTCGCCACCCTCCCACAGGTTCTGGTCCCACCCACGCCCGCGAACCCAAGTGCCCTCAGGCACCTTCGCGGCGGCGGCGGCCACGCGTTCGATCAGCTCCGGATAGCTCGCGATCCCGACGAGGTCGAGTTGCTCGAGAGCCGCGCCGAACCCCTCGAGGTGACCGTGCGCATCCTGGAGTCCGGGCACGATGCACGCACCGCGCAGATCGACGCGCGTCGCGCCCACCGCGTCGGGACGTTGCATGAGTTCCGCCAGCGTGC
>JAYTBY010000127.1:0-2101 GCA_043736755.1 Planctomycetota bacterium
GCGCGCGTCGCCAACCCGGCGACCATCGCGGACGGCATTCGGGTCGGAGTCACGGGCGAGATCACGCTCGACGTGATCCGTCGCTGCGTCGACGAGTGCATCACGGTCGAGGAGGACGAGATCGTCGATGCCGTCGTGCAGACGATCGAGAAGACCAAAGTGGTCGCCGAAGCATCGGGCGTCGCCGGTGTCGCTGCGATCCTCGCGCGCAAGGTGAAGGGCGCCAAGCGGGTCGCGACGGTGATTTCCGGCGGGAACATCGACCTCAACTTGATCGCACGGATCCTCGAGAACGGCCTCGATCGCGCCGGACGCACGCACCATGTCCGCGTTCGCGTCGCGGACACGCCGGGCCAGCTCGCGCGGCTCGTGGGCATCGTCGCCGCGAACCAATGCAACGTCCTCGATGTGCAGCATCTGCGCGCAGGCTGGCAAGTTCCGCTGGGTTTCGTCGACATCGATCTCGTCGTCGAAACGCGCCGGTCCGACGCTGGAGCCCTGCTCGACGCGAGCTTGCGTACCGCAGGGTTCGAGACGCGAGCTTGACGGCGGATGAGCCAGCGCATTTCAGGTCGTCGCGGCCCCAGAGCGTCTGCGAGCACGCGCTGTTCACAGTGTGCACTGCACCCCGGCTTGTGCATCTGCGCGTCGCTTTCACCGGTCGACACCGAGACACGCGTCGTCGTGCTGCGACACTGTCGCGAAGGCAACAAGCCCACGAACACCGGTCGCTTCGTGCCCCTCACGCTCGCGAACGGTTTCGTGCGCACATTCGGCGTCCGCGACGTGCCCTTCGATGGCGAAGGTCTCGTCGATCCGGCTCGGCGAACGGTGCTGCTCTACCCGTGCGAGGGCTCGCGTGAGATCGCACGCGAACCGGACGATAGAAGACCGGTCACGCTGCTCGTCCCCGATGCGGATTGGCGTCGCGCATTCAAGTTCGCGACGCGCGAACCGGCTCTCGACGGACTCGCTCGAGTGCATCTGCCCGACGGGTCGCCGTCCGAGTATCGACTGCGCAGTCACATGGACCCGCGCTTCGTAGCGACCTTCGAAGCGGTGGCGCGCGCGCTCGGAGTGCTCGAAGGACCGCACATTCGCGAGCGCTTGGAGCTCGTCTTGCGCACCGTGGTCGATCGCCACCTCTGGTCGCGTGGACGAATCGCGGCCGAGCATGTCACCGGAGGATTACCCTCCGCAGCGCGCGGACCGGCGTCCTGAGCGACCACTTTCGAGATTCCTCTGGCAGCGCGCAGAGAGCTCAGGGTTCTGGCGGTCAGCCAGCGCTAGTGGGGTGATCCCGAAGTCCGCTGCGATAGTCGCCCTGATTGCGGCTTCCCTGCAAGAAGGCGCGACGACGCGGGTTCGTTGTGACCCTAGGGAGGAGCGCCGACGCCGCAGGGATGCCGCAAGCGGGGTGATTATCGAAACGAACTTCGGGATCACCCCACGAGTGCCCCGTCCGCGAAGTTCGTGTCTGAGGCTACTCGGCCTACACGCTCAAAGATGCTGGGGGACGCCGCTTGCGCGGCGCTTCGCCTGTGCTTTCTTCACACGCTCAGAGCGGATGACGCTCGCCCGTGGCGCAGCGGCTGCGGTTCAGCCCAGGTCCGTCACGAATCCTTGAAGGATCCAGGCGGTTGAGCCCGGAACCGCAACCCGCGGGTTACTTTGGGGTGTGCAGACTGCGGTGTCGGCTCCGCCGCACCGAACTGTTCGCGTCAGATCCCGCTGACGCCCCAGGCCTCCATGATCCTCACCCTGCTCGTCGCCCTGGCTGCGCAAGCCTCCAGTAGCCCGCGCGCTGCTGTGCAGCTCTACCAACCGCGCAACGTCATCGTCGTCGTGCTCGACGACGTCGGGACGGAACAACTCGCGGCGTATGGAGGCCCAACGGCTTGGGGCGAGTCGCGAGCTCGCATGCCTGTGCTCGATCAGTTGCGCGCACATGGCGTGATGTTTCGTCGCGCCTGGGCGTCGCCGCTCTGCAGCCCGACCCGCGCGATGTTCCTGACGGGTCGTCACGGATTCCGCACGGGGGTGTTTGGTGTCGCGGAGACGCCGGGACCGTGCTCTTTGGGGATGACGGCCACGGGCGCTC
>JAYTBY010000128.1:0-4616 GCA_043736755.1 Planctomycetota bacterium
AGGTCATGGGCGACCCGCGCATCCACGCGATGATGAAGGGGAAGTCGATGCCCTTCGACGTGGAGAAGATGATGTACGGCGGGTTCAAGACGATCGTGAAGGCGTGACCTCAGGGATCTCGACCGACGGGATCGCCGGCGTAATTTCCACCGATGCTTACGCCGTCGCGTTCACGTCGCGACGCACGGGCGCCGATGCGGAAGGCTACGGCGTCATGGCGGAGCGGATGGTCGAGGTCGCCGCGTCGATGCCGGGATTCCTCGGGATCGAGAGCGCGCGCGATGCCGACGGCGTCGGCACCACGGTGTCGTATGGGTCGAGCGAGGCGGCGATCCGCGATCGGCAACGACACGCGGAACACGTGGAGGCTCAGCGACTCGGGCGTGAGCGTTGGTACGAAGCGTTCGAGCTCAGGATCTGTCGCGTCGCGCGCGCGCGTGGATTCCGTGCGACCGGGAACGCGCCGCCCACCGCGGCTCGAAGCCCGCGTGCAGTCGTCGAGGCCTGGATCGAAGCGTTCAACTGTGCGGATGTCGATGCACTCGCGTCGATGTACGCGGTGGACGCGACGAATCACCGAGTGGCCGAGTCGCCCGTCGTCGGCCGCGAAGCGATTCGCGCGATGTTCCTCGCCGGCTTCGCGAGCACGAAGATGGTCTGCATCCCCGACAACCTGCTCGAGGACCGTGCGTGGGCGATCCTCGAATGACGCGATCCGCAGGGACTGCGCGGTTGCGGCTCCTTCCACGTCGTCGACGGATCGATCGCGTTCCAGCGCGGCTACTAGGACAAGCTGCCGTTCCTGCGCTCGCGGGGTTCACCGCTCCGCGGAGACTCCGCGGATGCCGCCTCGCGTGACCAATCAGCCGTACATCAGGGCCGATCGATCGGCGTCAAGGAGATGTCCTTGAACTCGATCCAAGCGCCTTCGCTCTGCAAGCAGATCTCGCCGGCGATCTCCTCGCACCAGCTCGCGCGGTTCTGCACTTCGCCGTTCACTTCGAGCGTCAGCTCGCCTCCGTCGAGCGTGATCTTGTAGTGGTTCCACTCGCCGAGTGGACCCTCGTTGCAGGGCAGCAAGTTCACGGTCTGCCGCCCGTGCGTCCGACTCTCGTCGACGATCATCGGCACCTCGTCGATGTTCCAGATGTCGCCGGCGTTGCGACTCATCAACTGGGCTTCGATGGAGCGCGGCCAGATCTTGTCCGGGCCCGTGCGACGCAAGAGAACGCCGCTGTTTCCGGCGCCTTTGGCCGGGTCGAAGCGCCAATCGAGCTCGAGCACGAAGTTCGAGAACTGCGCCTTCGTCTTGATGTAGCCGCCGGGTGACCCGGAGCAGCGCAATACGCCGTCCGCGATGCTCCAGACGTCTTCCATCCGTTTCGACGGGTCATCGAGGAAGTACGTCCACTGCGACAAGTCCGTGCCGTCGAAGAGCACGACCCGTTCACCCGGTGCCCCAGGCCGCATCGGGTCGCTGCGCATGAACGCGAGCACGTCGGCGATCTCGAGGCTCGAGAGCCCCGTCGCCACGCCGTCGGGCATCGCCGACACCGTTTGCCGTGCACGCGTTGCGATCTCGTCCTTGGCGATCGCATGGCGACGACCGGTCGTGTCGCGCAAGACGAGTTCGTCGCCGTCACGCACGACGAAGCCCGTGAAGAGCTGCTCGTCCTTCGTCTCGACGAGCCACGTGTCGTAGCCGAAGGCGATGCCCGCGCTCGGGTTGAGCATCGCGTCGAGCAGCGCTTCGGCGCCGTACTTCTGCTTGACCGCCGTGAGATCGGGACCGATGTCCGCGCCGCGGCCGTGGAAGGTGTGGCACTGGCCGCAGGTCGCCTTTCCGAAGAAGAGGTCCGCACCACGCGCGGAGGATCCCACGATTCGCGCGAGTTCGGCGATGGAGGGCAGAGGAGTACCGCTCGGTGTCGTGCGCTCGAAGTGCGCGCTGGCGAGTGCCCGAACGGAGAGGTCGGGCGAGCTGAAAATGTGCTTGGAAAGCGCCGCTTTCGCCGCGGGCGTCAGCTTCCCCGACTTCGCCAGGCGAATCGCTTCGAGTCCGCCCGCGCCGGTCTCGCACAGCGCCTCCGCCGCCTCGTCGATGGCAGATTGCTCCGCTCCCGCGTCGCACAGGACCGCGGACACCTTGCGCACGCGCGCGCGCAGGAAGCCTTCGTCGACGAGCACCTGGAACTCGACGTCGCTGCGCCCTTGCTTCGCACCTTCGTCGTCGATGGCGGCGCGCGTCGTAAGGCGCTTCGCGCCGACGGGCAGTTCGAACTCGGTGACCGAGTACGCGTGCGATCCGATCGCCTCGCCCCACGGTACCCCGCCGACCATGATCGGACCGCCGACGCAGTTCTTCCCTCGCTGCGTCTTGCCCCAGGCCGCGTCGGCGCGTGTCCACGGCGTCTCGGCGAGCTTCGCGAACCCGCCCGCGTGCGACACGCGCGGCAAGAGCCAGGCGATCCAGTCCGACGATTGACCCGCGTCGCCTTCCGTTGCGACGAGCCACAGCTTCTTGGCGCCCGTGATGTCGACGCTCACGTCGACGGTTCCCTGTTTCACGATGCCGCTCGACCAGACGAGAACGCCGCGCTCGTCGTCGCCGCCGACTTGCCGCGCGAGGTCGTAACCCTTCCAGTCGTTCTCCTCGCGATCGAGCACCCACCAGCGCGCCAGCTCGCGTGTATCCGCCGGTCCCGATACGGCGAGATCGACCATCGCTTCGCCCGCTACGCGCGACTTCACGAAGGCCAGCGCATCGATCGTGCGTCGTCGTTCCGCGAGCGGCAATGCGTCCGAAAGCGCGCGCCGCAGCAACGCCGGCACGGCGGCCTCGGGATGGAGACGCCACGTGATCCCGGCGAAGGCCGGCGTCCAACGCGTCGGGTCCGGATCGCCGAGAACCGCCAAGAGGTCGGGCCACAAGGCCTCCGCGTGTCCATCCGCGGCCAGGCCGAAGGCTTCCAAGTACGTGCGATCCAGGCCGTCGAATCCGCGCGCGAGCTCGAAGAGCAGTGTGCGTGTTTCTCGCAAGGGTCTGCCGCGCAGCGACAACGCGAGTTCGCGTCGGAGTGCAGGCGAGCGATCGACGGCCAACTTCTCGGCGAACGAGAGGACATCGAGTCCGCGCGATCGCAACGCGCGGAAGGCCGTGACGCGTACGTCGTCGCTTTCGTGGCTCTCGAGTAGGCGTCGGACGTCGGGCTGTAGCGCCTCGAAACGCGCCGCCAGCCAGACCACGCGCGCGACGAGGCGGTGATTCGACGACGCGAGCGTCTTGCGCAAGAGCGTCGGGAGTTCTGGGCTGCGTCCGGCCGCGAGCATCTGCATCGCGATCCCGCGCACGCTGAGCGCCGGATTGGCCAGAGCCTCGATGCGTCGCGTCGTGTGCGCCAAATCGAGCCTCGGCGGAAACACCCACGTGCTCGTCGGGACGATGCGCAGGAGTCGACCGTACGCCTCGCGATCACCGGCGGCGTGGCCCCCGACGCCCGGATCCGACCAATCCGCGACGAAAATGCTCCCGTCGGACGAGACCGCGACGTCGCTCGGCCGAAACCAACCCGCGCGTTCGTCTTTTTCTGTGGACGGTTTCGCCGCGATGAGAACACCGGGCTGGAGCTCGATGCCGGCGCCCTTCGCCTGCGGGAGCAAGGCGTAGACCTTGCCCGCGCCGGCATCCGCGCACAGCACGCGACCGTCGAGGTCGCGGCCGAGCACGTCGCTCTCGTAGACCGTGACACCCGTCGGCCCGCCGGCGCCGAGTCGCGTCCCAGCCGGTGCGACGCCCGGATCGTCCTGGTGCCAGTGCGCAGACCACGTGTCCTGTCCCGGTCGTCGATCGGATCCCCACGTGCGCGATCCGTCGCTCGAGAAGTAGCCGTGGTTCGCGCCCTCCATGCACCACAGCGCGCGACAAGCCTGATTCCCGTCGTCGTCGTTGTCGCTCTGGAAGACGTTGCCGTACGAATCGAGCGCGACCTCGTAGTTGTTGCGGAAGTTGTGCGCGAAGACCCCGAGGCCCGTGCCGTTCGAGTTCACGCGGAGGATGAGCCCACCGGTCCAAGCTCGACCGTCGTCGGACACGAGACCCGGCGCGTTGTCCGCTTTGTCGGCACCGCCGTCGCGATAGATCGAGCCCGAGCGTAGGTTCCATCCGGCTGCGTCGCGCACGATGTGTGGTCCGGCATTCCCCGCGGTGAGCCACAGCGACATGTCGGGACCGAGCACGACGCTGTGAACGCCGTGGTCGTGATCGTGTCCGCCGAAACCGGTCAAGAACGTCGTACGCAGGTCGGACTTGCCGTCCTGATCCGAGTCCTCGTAGACGTACAAGTTGGGCGAGCACGACACGAAGACGCGCGTGCCTTGCACGCAAATCCCCAGCGGAACGACCAGATCGGGATCTTCGACGAAGACTTGCACGCTCGACGCGAGCCCGTTGCCCTCGGTGTCGGAGAGGATCACGATCCGCTCGCCACCCGGATGTTCGCGACCCGGATTGCGGCCGCCCCACTTGCGGTAGTTGACGCCCTCGGCGACCCACACGCGTCCCTGGACGTCGATGTCGATCGCGGTCGGGTTGTAGAGCTTGGGTGACTCGGCCCACA
>JAYTBY010000129.1:0-10361 GCA_043736755.1 Planctomycetota bacterium
CCGGTGCTCCTGAAGGACGGCAAGTACGGCATCTACGTCACCGACGGCGAGACGAACGCGACGTTGCCGAAGGGCACGACGCCCGAGGAAGTCACGCTCGATTCCGCGGCGCGCTTGCTCGCCGAGCGTCGAGCGGCGGGTCCGTCGAAGAAGAAGACGACGCGGCGCAAGACGGCCACGCGCTCGTGAGACGCTGACGGACGGCGAGATGATCCGCTACGAAGGCAAGCTCTACCGTCCGCCGTCCGAGGGCGAGAGCTTGATACTCCAGGCGACGATCGGCTGCTCGTACAACGAGTGCACGTTCTGCGCGATGTATCGCGACAAGCGGTTTCGTGTAAGGCCGATCGCGGAGCTCGAGGCGGAGATCGCGTGGGCCGCGCGCACCTTGCCGCCGGTGCGCAAGGTGTTCCTCGCGGACGGCGACGCGTTGATCGCGAAGACTGCGTTCCTCCTACAAATCCTCGAGCGGTTGCGGACCACCTTCCCCGACCTGCGACGCGTCTCGTGCTACGCGTCGCCGCAATCGTTGCAGGTACGTTCCGTCGACGACATGCGTCGCCTGCGCGAAGCGGGGCTCGATCTCTACTACCTAGGCCTCGAGAGTGGCGACGATCGCGTGCTCGCGCGCCTCGTGAAGGGCGTGGACTCGACCGAGATGGCGCGCGTCGCGGCAAAGGCGACCGAGGCGGGCGTCGAACTCTCCACCATGATCCTGCTCGGCGCCGGCGGTCGCGCCGGATCGCTCGAGCACGCGCGCGCGTCGGCAAAGCTCGTGAACACGATCCGCCCCCGGTTCGTGTCGACGCTCGTCATGACGCCGGTCGAAGGCACGCCGCTCCATGAGGAGGCCGCGCGCGGTGGGGTCGACGAGTTGGATCCGATCGAACTCACCCGTGAATTGCGTGAGTTCGTGGCCGGCCTCGACCTCGACCGCTCGATCTTTCGTGCGAACCACGCCAGCAACCATCTCCCGATCGGGGGGACGTTGCAAAAGGACAAGGCGCGGATCCTTCTCGAGCTCGATTCCGTGCTTGCGCGACCGGAACGCGCCCCATTCGTTCCCGACTGGATGCGCGGCCTGTAGCATCCGCGCCCATGCTGCCCCCCTTCGCAGCGATGGGCCTCGCGCTCGTCGCGACCTTTTCCACCGACTTGCCGCGGTCCGTCCTCGTCACGAACGTTCGTTTGACCACGACGGCCGACGCGAAGTCAGCCTCGATCCTGGTGCGCAACGGCCGCATCGTGAGCGTCGAGGAGAGCGCTATCGACGCGCCGCCGGACGCGCGCACGATCGACGGCAAGGGGGCGCTCGCTTTGCCTGCGTTCCTCGATGCGTACTCGTTCACCGGCTGCACGACGCCCGAACCGAAAGCGGAACGTGACAGCCCGGCGAAGGTCTCGACGGACGTCCTCGTCGACATGCGCGAGGCGAATCGCAAGGGGATCCAACCGGCGTTCCGCGCGGCGGATGTCTTCGACGCGGGCACAGCCCTCGAAGACTGGCGCAAGGCCGGGTTCGGCGCGCTGCTCTCGGCGCCGAGCGGTCAGTTGCTCTCCGGGCAGAGTGCGCTCGTCGTCACACGCTCTGCTGCCCCACGCGATGCGATCGTGCGTGCGAGCGTGTTCGACCACGCGAGTTTTCGATCGACCGGTTCCGGATATCCCGGCACGTTGATGGGTTCGATCGCGCAGCTGCGACAGTTCTTCCTCGACGCAGCACGGCATGGAGTCCTCGAGTCGCGGCGCGCCGCGGGCAAGCCCGGCGAGCGCATCGCTTTCGACGCGGACCTCGACGCAGCTCTCACGATCCTCGCCGATCACCGCCGTGTGTGCGCGGCCGTCGACGAGGCCGACGACATCGAGCGATTCGCGAAGCTCGCGGACGAGCACGGATTCGAGCTCGCGGTCGCGGGGGGGCGTGAGGCTTGGAAACGCGCCAAGTTGCTCGCGACGAGGAACGCGCCGGTGATCCTCGTGCTGCCCGGCGGAGATGAACCCGAAGACCCCGACGCGAAGGACGCGAAGAAGAAGAAGGCGCCTGACGCGGAAGATGCGCCGTGGATCTACACGGAACCGGTTGCGGTGCTGCGCGAGAAACGTCGGCTGTGGGACGAGGAGCAGAACGGCGCACGCGTCCTCTCCGAAGCCGGTGTGCACATCGCATTCGGCACGGGCAAGGACAAGCCGAAGGATCTTCTCGAGCGCGTGCGCAAGCTCGTGAAGGCCGGATTGCCGCGCGAAACGGCCCTGAAAGCGCTGACCGACGGTGCAGCCGACGTGTTGGGAGCGTCGCCCGGCTTGGGCCGACTCGTAGCCGGAGCCGACGCGTCGTTCGCGCTGTGGACGAAGGATCCACTCGCCGAGAAGGACGCCGTGGTCGCATGGATCTTCGTCGATGGCCGCGCTCACGAGTTCGACGTCGATGCGAAGAAGAAGGGTGACGACTCCGACAAACCCGAAGATGGCCTCGACGCGACGGGCACGTGGATGATCACGTACGACGCGCCGCAAGTGCCGAGCGGCGAGCTCGAGATCCGCATGGAGAAGGACGGCTCTGTTGAAGGGACGCTGCGCGGCAAGAGCCCGGACGGTGCGCCCGTGACCGCGGAGATGAGCGGCCGGGTCAGCGGAAAACTGCTGAAAGTGTCCGGCACGCTCGAAGTTGGCGACTACCGCGCGGAACTCGTCCTCGAGGGTGAGCTCGACGGGGATTCGTGGTGTGGTTCGCTGACGGGCGTCATGCCCGGGGGCGTCGGTTTCAACGCGCAGCGCACGCCGAAAGAGGAAGTCCGATGAGTCTGCTGCTCATCCTCGCGCTCGTCGCGCTCAACGATCACCCCACCGAAACGGACGCGGATCGCCGTCCGCGCATGGTGGTCGACGGAAACGCGCTGATCCGCGGCGCAACGATCCACACGGGCGTCGGGCCCGCCTTCCGGGGTGACGTGCTGGTTCAGGACGGCAAGATCGCGGCCGTCGGACGCGTCGAAGCTCCGGCGGGCGTCCAGGTGATCGACGCGACTGGCATGCACCTCGCACCCGGTGTCGTCGACTGTCACTCGCACATCGCGATCGACGGCGGCGTGAACGAAGGCACGGTCTCGATCAGTGCCGATGTCACGATCGCGGACGTCGTCGATCCGGAGGACTCGTCGATCTATCGCGCCGTCGCGGGCGGCGTCACGACGGCGCGGCTCCTTCACGGATCCGCGAACACGATCGGCGGTCGTGACGCGGTCATCAAGCTGAAGCCCGGCCGCACTGCGGCGGAGATCCTGTTCAAAGGCGCACCGGAAGGCATCAAGTTCGCGCTCGGCGAGAACCCAAAGCGCGCCGGCGGCGGACCGCGGGGCGATCGATTCCCGGGGAGTCGCATGGGTGTCGAGGCCGTGTTTTCGCGGGCATTCGAGCGCGCGCAGGACTATCGGGACGCTTGGAAGGCTCACGATGCGGCGCGCGCGCGCGGCGAGGATGTCGATCCGTTGCGTCGCGACGTGCGTCTCGACGCACTGGCCGGCGTGCTCGACGGATCGATCCTGGTGCACAGCCACTGCTATCGCCAGGACGAGATCCTCATGTTGCTCGAAGCATCGCAGCGTTTCGGCTTCAAGATCGCGACGCTGCAGCACGTGCTCGAGGGCTACAAGGTCGCGCGCGAGATGGCTGCGCTGAAAGTCGGCGGCTCGACGTTCGGCGACTGGTGGGCCTACAAGATCGAGGCTTACGACGGCATCCCTCAGAACGCCGCGATGATGGACCGCGCTGGCGTGCTCTCGTCCTTGAACTCGGACTCGGACGAGATGATGCGGCGCTTGTACGGCGAAGCGGCGAAGTCCGTGCGGTACGCGGGAATGGACCGCGTGCGAGCACTGGGTCTCGTGACGCTTTTCCCCGCAGAGCAGCTTGGAATCGGTGATCGCGTCGGCTCGATCGAGGCGCGGAAAGACGCCGATATCGTGTGTCTCACCGCGGACCCGCTCTCGTCGCTCGCGGTCGTGCGCTGGACGATGATCGATGGGCGCATCGAGTTCGAGCGCCGCGACGCATTCGAGCTGGAGACCCAAAAGCCCGCAGTGCCGGCGCTCGACGAGCCCGCTCGGGGCGAAGCACCGGCGCAAGGCGACGTCTTCGCGATCACGGGTGCCACGATCCATCCGATCACGAGCGCCGATATCGAGGACGGCGTGATCGTCGTGCGCGGCGGCCGCATCGCTGCGCTCGGCAAGGGTCTCGCGATCCCTGCCGGCGCGCGCGTCATCGATGGCCACGGCAAGCACGTGTGGCCCGGTCTCGTGCAGCTCGGAACCAACGTAGGCTTGCTCGAGATCGGCGCGATCGCCGCGACCGACGACCAGGGCGAATCGAACGGGAACCAGCCCGATTTGCGCGTCGCCGCGTCGGTGCACTCGGAGTCCGCCCACATTGGCGTGACGCGATCCAACGGCATCACACGCGTTCAGACCGCGCCCCAGCGCGGCGGTCCAATGCGCGGACAGTCGGCGATCCTGCGTCTCGCAGGTGACACGTGGCAAGCGATGCTCACGGAGGACCGCGACATGCTCCACGTCTCGTTTCCGGGTCGTCCCAACGTGCGTGCGAAGGACGCGAAAGACGAGGGCCGCAAAGGTCAGATCGACGAGCTCGAGCAGCTGTTCGCCGACTCGAAGGAGTACGGCCGCGTGCGCGACGCCGCCTCACGCGGCGAGTGCGATGCGCCGGCGTTCGACGCGCGTCTCGACGCACTCGTGCCGTTCGCTACCGCGGCGAAGACGACGGCGCTCCACGCGGACACGGCGCAGACGATCCTCGATGCGTTGCGCTTTGCGAAGGAGCAGGGCTTGAAGTCCGTCCTCTTCGGTGCAGCCGAGGGTTGGAAAGTCGTCGACGCTCTCGCCCGCGAGCAAGTGCCCGTCGTCGTCGGCCCCGTCCTCGCGCTGCCGCGCGACCGCTTCGATCCGTACGACGCCGCGTACGCGAATGCTGCCGTACTCGCGCGCGCCGGCGTACCGTTCGCGATCCGCACGGACGACGAGGAAAACGCCCGGAATCAGGCCTTCCACGCCGCGATGGCGTGTGCATTCGGATTGCCGCGCGAGGAAGCGCTGCGCGCGATCACGTACTACCCTGCGCGCATCCTCGGGATCGAAGCCGAGGTCGGCAGCCTTGCCGTGGGCAAGGCCGCGGACCTCGTGCTGACCGACGGCGATCTCCTCGAGATCACGTCACGCGTCGAGGGCCTCTGGATCGACGGCCAACCGGCGAGCCTCGCGAACCGTCAGACGGAACTCTACGAGCGCTACTTGCCGCGCTGCACCGCGACGAAGTGATGCCACGTCAGTGAATGAACGAGCCAGGCTCAATCATCAACTCGGTTGAAGATCGAGCCTGGCTCGTTCGATACCGCGAATCGGGGGCCAGAACTGCAGGACCGAGACCGCAGGGAGCCTTCTCATGGAAGGCTCGATCGTCAACCAGTTGATGATCGAGTCTGGCTCCTTCATCAACCGCTGGTCGGCTTCAGGCTCGACACCCACGTTCGGAAGCTCGATTCCCACTTCGACACGGTCGATGCAGGACCGGTGAGCTTCGCGTAGTACGGGCCTGACGGCGACTCGACGATCGCGGCCAGCATGCTCCACTTCTCGCGGCGCACGCGGTCGCCCATGCCGGGCATCATCTCGGCGTCGAACGTGCCCGTGATCGAGGCCTCGGTGACGTTCATGGCGTTCACGCTGCGCGTCGAGGTCACGAGGACCTCCATGGAATCGCGTCCGTCGGGCTGCACGAACTGACTGGCCCAGCGCTTCAGGTTGTCGTCCTTCGAACCACCCTCGCCGCCGAAGTGGAAGAGGATGAGCTGCGCATCCTCGGCGTCACCCTCGACCTTGGGCAATTGGAACTGCGCCTTGCGCATGTTCGACGAGGGGATCTGAACGACCCAACCCTCGGGCACGCTGTACTGCAATGCGCCGGCGGTCTTCGGCGGCGCTGTCCCGGCCGGTGTTCCGGCGTGCGGATTCGCCGCTGCATTCGGGCGTGCGGTCGCGGCGGTCCCCGCGCTCGGAGTCGGGGTAGCAGCCTGTGACGAGCTCGCCGCGGCTTGCGACGGGGTCAATTTGACGGGCTCGTTGCCGGTCGTGCAGGCCGTGAAGCAGCAGACGAGTCCGGCAGTGAACGTCGCGCGGAGGAGGTGGATCGGTCGGTCGGTGCGCATGCGCGAGAGAGTACGCCGTGCGCGCCGATCCGGCGAGCCGCGCGGAACCTCATCCTCTCGTGCGCGGCAGAGTTCCAAAGCCCTCGGCGGCGGGCGGGTCATATCTGACGCGGAGCATCACGAGCGGGATCTCGGTCAATGAGCTCCGAAGGTCCACAGGACGAGGAGCAAGCCGACCCACAACAGGACTCCCAGGAGCCTCTGGGGCAGCTCGCGGTCTCGGACCTGGTAGCCCGGCGGGAGCGGGAATCCACTGCGGTTGTGATCGTTCATGGCGAGCTCGAGTTGGGGACCTAGGCCGGACCTTGGGGAGGGTTACTTCCGGCACAGGCTCTGAGAGAAGAACGTGTTCAAGACGTACGATCGCAGCGTGAAGTTCCGAAAACTGTGCCGCGCAACCGACTGGTGCCGCTGGAGGGACCTGTGAGTGCGAAAGAGATCGAAGTCACCTGTCCCGGTTGTCAGAGCCGCCTCGCGATCGACGTTCTGACCGCCAAGGTGCTGCGCCACGAGCTTGGTGACGCCCCGAGCGGATCGGGTGATCGGTGGGAATCCGCGCAGGATCGAGTGCGCGGCCGCACGTCGAGTGGAACGGAAAAGCTCGATCGTGCGCTCGATTCCGAACGTGGGAAGGCCGACCGGCTCGATGACCTGTTCCGTAAGGCGCAAGAAAACTTGGCGAAGCCCGATCCGGACTGAGAGCGCGTGAAGGAGTCCAACCTACGCGCTTTCACAGGAAATCTGTGCCGCTTCTGCGTCGCGTCACCGGTGATTTTCACAGGGTCTGAGAGGGCCGTGAAGAAGCCCATTCCGCGGGCTCAGAGCGTCGCTCGCTGACGCCCGAGCCCGCGAGTGCTTTGCGGGGCCTGAAGGGCCGAGCGCGAGCGCGGAGTCGCGGTACCACGGATTCCGGTGGCGCCGTTTCGCCGACCCGAGACTGCGGTGCTCACGGATGAGGAGGTCTCGCTCTCCGAGGTCGTCCGCGGAGACCGCTAGGATGCGCCACGCGGCCGACCCTTCAGTTCCGCGGCGATTCCGTCGATTCCCGCCTCTCCTCCCGCTCCCCGCATTGCCTCACGGACGATGACCGAAAGCCGCTACCGGGCCGTCAAGGCCTACGACAACCAAGAGTTCATGGGGTCCAAGGACGCGCGCCCGCTGCGCATCCTGGCCGAGTACCTCGAACCCGAATCACGCTTCGAGGAACTGCGTGTCCGCGACACGATCGTGTTCTTCGGATCCGCGCGGATCCTGTCGCGTGAAGTCGCAACGGCGCAGCTCGAGGCCGCGAGGAAGGACGGCGGCGACGTGAAGCGCGCGGAGATGAAGCTCCTCATGTCGCGCTACTACGAGGACACGCGCGAGCTCGCGAAACGTCTGACGACGTGGTCGAAAGGTCTCGAAGGCACCGACCGTCGCTTCGTGATCTGTTCCGGCGGCGGACCCGGGATCATGGAGGCCGCGAACCGCGGCGCGAGCGAGGCGAAGGGCGAAAACATCGGGCTCAACATCTCGCTGCCCTTCGAGCAGTCGGACAACCCCTACATCACGAAGCGGCTCGCGTTCGAGTTCCACTACTTCTTCATGCGCAAGTACTGGTTCACGTACTTGTCGAAGGCGATCGTCGTGATGCCCGGTGGTTTCGGGACGTTCGACGAGTTCATGGAAGTCGTGACGCTCGTCCAGACGTTGAAGATCAAGAAACATCTGCCAATCGTGCTGTTCGGCACCGAGTACTGGGACAAGGTCCTCAACCTCGAGCCGATGGTCGAGTACGGCACGATCAGTCCGGAGGACGTGAACCTGTTCTTCCGCACGGACTCGGTGGACGACGCATACAAGTACTTGGTCAGCGAGCTCGAGACGCACGCGCTGAAAAAGCCGGCGAACACGGGCTACTTGGCGGGTTGAGAGCGGGGTGAGGGCGCGTCAGAACACGCGCCACCAGGGCACGGCGAGGATCCCGTCCGCGAGCCAAGACGTCTCCGTTCCGTCGTGCAGCAGCAGGCCGGCTCGTGAGGACTTCGGATATTCCTCCCGGAACGATCGGAGCGCTGACACGTCGTCGAGGCGCGGCTTCTTCGTCGACTTGACCTCGATGGGCAGCAGTTCGCCGCGCCACTCCACGACGAAATCGACCTCTTCACCGCTCGCTGTCCGCCAGAAGAGAAGTCCTGGACTGTCCGCCTCTGTTCCCTTCCACGCGAGAAGGTCGCAGAGGACGAGGTTCTCGAGGTGCGCTCCACGAGCCTCGGTCTCACCCGCGAGATGCATCGCGAGTCCTACGTCCGACCAGTAGAGCTTGGGCGTCTTGATCAGCCTCTTGGTTCGATTCACCGAGAACGCCTCGACGCGCACGAGCTGATACGAGATCTCCAGCAGATCGAGGTGTCGTCGCACGGTGGGCTGCGACAGGCCGACATCGCGCGCGAGTTCGGTCTGGTTGACCAAACCTCCGATCCGCAAGGATGCCGCGCGCATCAGTCGACGGAAGTCGACGGTTGATGCAACCTCGGAGAGGTCGCGCAGATCGCGCTCCAAGTACGTGCGTGCATACCCGGCGAACCACATCTCGCGTTCCGCCGCGGTCTCGAGTTCATGCGCGGGCGTCGGGTAACCACCGCGACGCGCGAGCGCCCGCCAGTCCTCCCGAGGCGACTCCTCGCTGGAGAGGAGATCGAGCCAGTCCTTGTCCTTGGCTGCGAACAGTTCACTCCACGCGCCCGCCGTTCCCGCGCCGAGCTGCTCCCGCCGCGTCAGGGGCCAGAGCGTCTGATGAACGGCCCGGCCGGCGAGCGATTCGGACACGCCCTTCATCAAGAGGAGGTTCGCGGAACCCGTGAGCAGGAAGCGACCGGCCGTGCGTTTCTCGTCGACGGCACGCTTCACCGCACGCAGTAGGTCGGGCACGCGCTGAACCTCGTCGAGCGTGATCCGATCCGCGGATCGCAGGAGCGCGTCGGGTTCCCGTTGTGCGCGCTCGAGGACCTCGATGTCGTCCAGCGTCTGGTACGAGCGCTTGCCGGGCTTCTCGAGGGCCTGAGCCAGCGTGCTCTTACCCGTCTGGCGAGCCCCGCTCAGCACGACGACCGGTGCCGCGCGCAGTGCTTTGGCCACGACCATGGCCATGGCTCGAGGCAGGGGATGCAGATCAGTCATGCCGTGAATGATAATCATTCACGCCGTGTATGGATATCCTAGGACCTAGCGCCGACCTCCAGCTCGTCAGCCGTCGACGCTCGTGTGGTCGTGCACGATGCGGTAGACGCCGTCGATCTCGCGGAAGATGAGAGTGAAAAGCCCGCCGACGTCCTTCTTCTCGGCGTAGTCGAGGTCCCAGCGTCCGCGCGCGATCGCTGCGTCGTCGGAGAGCAACTCGACGCTCATCTGTGTGAACTCGAGCCTCCCGAGTTCCTTGCCTGGGCCTTCGTAGCTCGCTCGGTAGTGCGCGAGCATCTCGTCGAAGCCGTGCGAGACCTTGCCGCCCGAGTAGAAGGTCAGGTCCGGTGACTCCCAGTAGCCGATGTGCATGAAGGCGACGAGATCGCCGCGGTTCCAGGCGTTCTGCTGACTCGCGACGAGGGCGAAAACTTGGTCCTCTCGAGGAAGACGGACGTCGCAGCCCCGCGTGAGCGCGCCACAGCCTTCGAGTTGCGCGGCGCCGAGGAGGAGCGCTGCCGTTCCGAGTGCGCGTCGAATGCTCGACACGTCAGTCGCCCGCGTAACCAAGGCTCGCCAACTTTTTCAGCGCATCCGGAGTGCTCTGCTTCTTCGCGGCCGCCTGAACCGTGACGAGAGTCTCCTCCATCTTCTTCGAGCCCACGAAGCGCTTCTTGCCCGCGTCCAGCACGTCGATCGCCTCGAGCGTGAACCCACCTTGCAGTAGCCTCGAACAGATGAGGCTGTAGTCGGTCTCCGTGATCTTCGCCGGCACCTTGACCGCGAGCTCGAGGAAGGACTTCACCGCCGCCGGCCCATCCGTCTCCGCCAGCGCTTCGCAGCGCCCGATCGACACACGCACGTACTGATCGTGAGAGGTGTCGAGACCGACGAGGGCCTCGTCGAACTTGGCGAAAGCGCCTTTGGCGTCGCCCTTCCCGAGAGCCGCGTTGCCCTCATCCGCGAGAGTCTTCGGATCGGATCC
>JAYTBY010000130.1:0-2096 GCA_043736755.1 Planctomycetota bacterium
CCGGCGCGACCGGCGCGCGCACCACGCGCACGTTCGAGTACGCGCCCGGCGAAGTCGATCGCGACGACCCGCTCCATGGCGAGTTCATGGAACTCAACATGGGTCCGCAGCACCCGGCCACGCACGGTGTGCTGCGCATCAAGGTCATCCTCGACGGCGAGACCATGCTCGAGACCGAGCCCGTCATCGGCTATCTGCACCGCGGCAAGGAGAAGACCTGCGAGTCGCTCGGCTGGCGCAAGTTCTTCGTGCACACGGACCGGTTGGATTACCTCCAGCCGCTGATGAACAACTGCGCCTATGCGATGGCGCTCGAGCGTCTCGGGGGCATCCCGGTGCCGGAGCGTGGTCAGACGATCCGCGTGCTGCTCATGGAGCTCAGCCGCGTGATGGCGCACCTGATCTACCTCGGCACGACGTCGATCGACCTCGGCGCCGTGACGATGTTCTTCTTCACGTTCAGCGAGCGCGAACGGATCTACACGCTGCTCGATGCGTACACCGGTCACCGGATGAACAACACGTACGTCCGCATCGGCGGCATGTACGCGGACGTCGAGCCGGAGGTCACACGCGAAGTGCGCAAGTGGCTCGATCAGTTCCCGGCGAAGATCGACGAGTTCGAGGCGATGTTGACCGGGAACCGCATCTGGTTCGACCGCAACCGAAACATCGGGATTCTGAGCGTGGATCAGTGCAAGGAGTGGTCGCTCACGGGCCCGAACATCCGCGCGTCCGGCCTCGAGTGGGACCTGCGCAAGAAGCAGCCCTACTCGGGCTACGAGCACTACGACTTCGAAGTGCCCATCGGCACGATCGGCGACTGCTACGACCGCTACGCCGTGCGCATCGAGGAGATGCGTCAGTCCGTGCGCATCTGTCAGCAAGCGGTCGACCGCCTCGAGAAGACGCAGGGCGCTGAGTTCATCTCGGACGATCGCCGCTACGTCCTTCCGCCGAAGGGGCTCGTCCGCTCGTCGATGGAAGAGCTCATCCACCAGTTCAAGATCGTGACGGACATGGCGTTGCCGAAGGGCGAGGCCTACCACGCGATCGAGTCGTCGAAGGGCGAGCTCGGGTTCTTCCTCGCGTCCGACGGCACGAGCCATCCGCTGCGCTGTCACATCCGCGCGCCGGGCCTGATGAACGTGCAGGCGATCCCCGTGCTCGCCGAAGGTCGTCTCTTCTCCGACATGGTCTCGATCATCGGCTCGCTCGATTTCGTGATGGGCGAGGTAGATCGCTGATGGCACTCCCGAAGAACCTCACGGCCGAGTTCGACGAACTCGTCAAGAACTACCCCGAGCGCCGCGCGGCGCTCATCGTCGCGCTGCACCGCTGCCAAGAGGAACTCGGCGGCTGGATCTCGCCCCAGACGATGGAAGATCTCGCGGAGTACTTCGCCCTCGAACCGGTCGAAGTGTTCGGCGTCGCGAGCTTCTATCCGATGTTCAACCTGCGGCCGACGGGCAAGCACGTCGTCTCGGTCTGCCACAATATCTCGTGCGATCTGCGCGGAGCGCAGGACATCATCGCGAAGGCCTGCGAAGTGACCGGCGCACCGCTCGGCGGCATGTCGAAGGACGGCAAGTGGACCGTCAAGCACGTCGAGTGCCAGGGCGCTTGCGCGAACGCGCCGATGATCGACCTCGACGGCGTCTACCACGAGGACCTGACGATCGAAAAGGTCGCGAAGATCCTGGGAGCGGTGCGATGAAAACGTACGAGACGTACCTGCTCGACCGCGCCAAGGTCGAGGGCGCGCACTTGCTCGCGACCTACAAGAAACTCGGCGGCTACAAGGGCCTCGAGAAGACGCTGAAGAGCGGGATGACGCCTGCCGCCGTCGTCGACGAGATGAAGAAGTCGGGCTTGCGCGGTCGTGGCGGCGCGGGCTTCTCGACCGGGATGAAGTGGAGCTTCATGCCCGACATCACGAAGGATCCGCGCGTTCGCTACCTCGCGATCAATGCCGACGAGTCCGAGCCGGGCACGTGCAAGGACCGCGTGCTGATGGAAAAGGACCCGCACGGCGTGATCGAGGGTTCGCTGATCGCGGCGTACGCGATCCGCGCGTCGGCGGTCTACATCTACGT
>JAYTBY010000131.1:0-2091 GCA_043736755.1 Planctomycetota bacterium
ACTTCGATTTCGATGCGCTCGCGAACCGAAGAATCGTGACGCGCCGCCACTGCTTCGGTTGCACGGCCGGCGCGGGCAGCTCGTGCGGCGGCCAGACCGCCTGAACTCTCGCTCACACCGGAGTTGTGGAAGCTCGACGCGTACCGGCGTACGTTCGCGCGGGCCATGTCCCGTTGCGCATCCCTCCTCGTCCTCGCCCTCGTTTCCGCCTGCGTCGTGCCGCGACCCGAACACCACGTGCCCCCCGACATGTCGACGTGGGTCCCGGCCCCGAATGTTTCGATCCTCGTCGCCGGGAAGCGCTTCCACGTCGGCGCGCCAGTCGTCTTGTGGTCGGAGTCGCCGAACTACGACGCGTACGCGACGAAGCCGCGCTTCTCGGATGCGCTGGAACCAAGCGGCCTGCGCTACGAACCCGGCCGCACGCGGCGCGTGACGAGCGAGAACCCGGACTTCGTGTCCGCGCCCAAGGCGGGCGAGCCCGACGCGCGCACGGAACTGCAGAAGCAGCGACGCATCGTCGAGAGTGAGACCGTCTTGGTCGAAGTGGCGAGCTCCGATCTGGAAGCCCTGCGCGGCGTGGTCGATCAATTCGTGCTCCACTACGATGTGTGCGGCGTGTCGCAGACGTGCTTCCGCGTGCTGCACGACGAGCGCGAGCTGTCGGTCCAGTTCCTGCTCGACATCGACGGGACGATCTACCAGACGCTCGACGCCCGCGAGACCGCCTGGCACGCGACGAAGTCGAACCCGCGCTCGATCGGCATCGAGATCGCGAACATCGGTGCGTACCCGCTGGGCGTCGCGAAGGCGCTCGACACTTGGTACGCGAACGACGTCGGCGGACCGTACGTGACGATTCCCTTGCGACTCGAGGGCGGCGGCGTGCGGACGAAGGGTTTCGTCGCGCGACCGGCGCGGCCCGAGCGCATCGTCGGCCAGATCCAGGGCGAGACACTAGAGCAGCACGACTTCACCCGCGAGCAGTACGAGAGCCTCGTGAAGCTCACAGCAGCACTCTGTCGCGCCTTCCCTCGGATCGAGCCGGATGCACCGCGCGACGCGGAAGGCCGCGTGCTCGACCGCGCGCTCTCCGACGCGGACTGGCGCGAATTCCGCGGCATTCTCGGCCACTACCACGTGCAGACGAACAAGGCCGATCCGGGGCCGGCGTTCGACTGGGAGCCGTTCCTCGCGGCGGTGCGCGCGCGGCTCGGCGCCGCGCCCTGACCCTGAAGGCCCGCGCCCGTTCCATCGACGATCGAGAGTCTCTACGATCCTCGAAGAACGACGTCATGGATGCCCACCTCCTCGATCTGATCTTGCGCACGGAGACCGACCGGATCGAGTGGAAGGAGTCGGTAAGAGACGGTGAGGGGATCCTGCGAGCCGTGTGCGCGCTCGCCAATGATCTGGGACGGGGCGACAAGGACGGCTACGTCGTCATCGGGCTCTCCAAGAACGGTTCGACGGTTGGCATCGACGAGCGCGGAAATCAGATCGACGAGGAGACCAAGCGGCTGAGCGATCGGCTGCGCTCGACGAAACTGCTGCCGTCACCGTCGACGGCCGTGTCCATCGTCACGCGTGACGGCAAGACCCTCCTCGTGGTCTCCGTCGGGGTTTATCCCGTGCCGCCCGTCGTGACCGTGGATGGGATCGCTTGGATCCGTGTGGGCACGACGACGCGCAAGGCGACAGATGCGGATCTCGCTCGTCTCGCGGAGCGAAGACCGTCGCGCAATCAGCCGCTCGACACGCGCGAAGTCGCGGGCACTTCCCTCCAGGACCTCGACCTGGCTCGCCTCCGTCCTGCGTACGAGGCTGCGCGCCAGTCGGACGATGATCCGTCTCTGTTTCCTGCGCTCGAGCGCTGGCTGGAGACGAGGCGGGAGATGGGCGGATCACGTTCGGGTGCTTTCGTGCCGAACGCGGCCGCGATCCTCGTCCACGGATGCAGTACGCAGAGCGTGTTTCCCGGTGCGACGATCGAATTCGTGCGCTACGGCGGCAACGAGATCGATGCCCCAGTCGTCCTGCGCAAGACGATCACGGGGACCTTGCCCGATCAGATCGATGCGCTCGACGCGC
>JAYTBY010000132.1:0-4599 GCA_043736755.1 Planctomycetota bacterium
GGCCGACGGATCGTTGGCGGAGGCGGCCCGAGGGCTCTGCGGCACGGCGTGACGAGCCCAACGAAGCAGCGCGAAGGCAAGATCCGTCGGGCGACCGGACGGGCACCACCGCCTGCTAGGATTCGCACATCACGATGCCGCGCCTGCACGTCAATATCGATCACATCGCCACGCTGCGCCAAGCTCGCCGCGAGCCGTTTCCCGATCCCGTCGAGTGGGCCCTGCGCGCTGAACGCGCGGGTGCGGGCGGCATCACCGTGCACCTGCGCGCGGACCGTCGCCACATCCAGGACGACGACGTGAAACGCCTGCGCAAGCAGCTCACGACGCGCCTGAACTTCGAGATGAGCCTCGAGCCGGGGATCGTCGCTATCGCTCTGCGTACGAAGCCGCACGCCGTGTGCATCGTGCCGGAGAACCGCGCCGAGGTGACGACGGAGGGCGGACTCGACGTCGTGCGCGAAGCCCGTCGGCTCTGCGCCGTCGTCCCGAAGCTTGCGCGCATGGGCGCGGAGATCAGCCTCTTCATCGATCCCGACGTGCGCCAAGTCGAAGCCGCGTGTGAGGTCGGGGCCGAGTTCGTCGAGCTCCATACGGGCGCCTATGCGCGCGCGAAAGGCCGCGCTCGAGCGAAGGAACTCACACGGCTCGAAACCGCTGTTCTCCACGCCCGCGCCATCGGACTGCGCGTCAATGCGGGGCACGGTCTCGACTACGAGAACGTGGCGGATGTCGCGGCGCTCCCCCACGTCGAGGACCTCAACATCGGCTTCGCGATCGTCGCTCGATCCGTCTTCGACGGCCTCGAAGCGTCCGTCTCGGAGATGGCGCGCCTGGTTCGCGGCCAAAAGATCGCGGTTCGCACGGCACGGAGGAGCGCATGATCGTCTCGCACGGCCGTTGCACGTTCCAAGGCAGCATCGTCGCGCTCCCGACGCCGTTCCGCGAGGGACGCGTCGACTTGCCCGCGCTCCATGCACTCGTCGATTTTCACGTCGAGCGCGGCACGGATGGACTCGTCGTGTGCGGCACGACGGGCGAAGCACCGACCCTCGTCGATTGGGAGCGCCGCGCGATCGTCGAAGCCACGATCGGTCGCGCGCGCGGCCGAGTCAGCGTGATCGCGGGCGTCGGCACGAACGACACGCGCACGACCGTCGTTCACGCCAAAGCAGCCGCGGAACTCGGCGTCGATGGGCTGCTCATCGTGACGCCGTATTACAACCGGCCCACACAACGCGGGCTCGACGCACACTTCAGTGCGGTCGCTGAAGCCGTCACCACACCGATCGTGCTCTACAACGTGCCCTCGCGCACGGGCTGCGATCTCCAGCCCGAGACGGTCGCGGCACTCGCAGCGCGATTCACACACATCGTCGCGGTAAAGGAGGCGCTGCCTTCCGTCGAGCGCGCGAAGGCACTCCTCGCCGAGACACCCTGCGGACTCCTCGCCGGCGACGACGCCTCGATCGCGGACTTCGTCAGCCTCGGCGCGGTCGGCGCCGTGAACGTCATCGGCAA
The DNA here is from genome assembly GCA_043736755.1 of Planctomycetota bacterium. Taxonomy (GTDB): domain Bacteria; phylum Planctomycetota; class UBA1135; order UBA1135; genus JAEUHZ01. Next base: position 1,522 of record JAYTBY010000132.1, read on the forward strand.
CGTGGCGCCGGAGAAGGTCGCCGAGCTCGTGCGCTGCTCGATACCTGGCCGTGATTCGCGACGTGCCGCGGAGCTCGTCGAATGGTTGGCGCCGATCATCCACGACCTCTACATCGAGACGAATCCAGCGCCGGTGAAGGCGGCACTCGCACGCCTCTTGCCCGCAGTCCGCGACGAAGTGCGCTTGCCGCTCGTCACGATGACGAACGCGAATCGCGAGAGACTCGAAGCCACCTTGCGCTCAGCCGGACTTCTCGGGTGAGGCGCGAGTTCGCCGCGCTTTCGCTGACACTTCTCGCCGCTTGCTCGAGCACGCCGCAGCCGGTTGCGCTGCGGAACATGCGCGGTCTCCAAAGTGCGATCACGGAGCTCTGCGGTTCGTTCCACGGCGTCGCGGGCGTGTTCGCCCGAGACTTGACGACCGGGGAAGAAGCCTCGATCAGCGCGGATCAAGTCGTGCCGACGGCGTCGATGGTCAAGGTGCCGATCCTGATCGGCGTGTTCGACCGACTCGAGCGTGGCGAACTCGCGTACCGCAAGCCACTCACGTACGCAGTCGAGCGCAAGTACCCGGGCGAAGACCTGCTCGCACGCTTCGAGAACGGCGCCACGATTCCGCTCTCGGAACTGTGCATGCTGATGAGCGCGATGAGCGACAACACGGCCAGCCTCTGGTGTCAGGAACTCGCTGGTGGCGGGACCTCGATCAACACGTGGCTCGAACGGAACGGTTTCGCGAAGACCCGCGTGAACTCGCGCACCGAAGGTCGGAAGGACGCGCAGAAGGACTACGGCTGGGGCCAGACGACACCGCGCGAGATGGCGAATCTCCTGGTCGCGATCCGCGAGCGCCGCGCCGTGTCGCGCGCGGCGAGTGAGGAGATGGAGCGCATCCTCTCACGCTCGTACTGGTCGGGCGAAGCGTTGTCGGCGATCCCGCCGTCGGTGCACGTGATGAGCAAGCAAGGCGCCGTGAACCGCTCACGATCCGAAGTCCTCCTCGTCGATGCACCGAGCGGCCCGTTCGTCCTGTGCATCATCACGACGGATCAATCGGACGAGTCGTGGCAGCACGCGAACGAGGGCTTCGAGTTCATCCGCGACGTGACGGCGGCCGCATGGAAGTTCATGGAGCCGTCGCATCCTTACTCACCCCCTGCTGGGGCGGATCAATTCTGGTAGCACGGCGTTCAGCGCCGGAATCGCGGCTCGGGCAGCTCGACCACTTGGCTCTCGACCTTCTCCCCGCGCAAGAAGGCCTGCAGTAACGCGCGGAATTCCGGCGAGAGCATCTCGATCGATTCGTGGCCCGCGTTCTGCGCGATCACGTGCGCGTGGTTCGAAAACCACGAGCGGATCTCCTCGACGTTCTCGGGCGGAGTCCGGGCATCGAGATCGCCGCTGACGAAGAGCACCGGCACTTCGCAGCGAAATGGCGCGCGGAATTCGTCCCCCAATCGACTCTTACCGCAGCCCGAACACACACCGGGGTAGGGCACGTTGACGGCATCGGAGAGCAGGTTGAGCGGGTCCTTGCGCTCCGATTCGATGCGTGCGAAGCGCGCATTGCTGCCTCCGGATGCGCAGTCCATCGCGAACGCCATCGCGGATCCGACCTCACCACGGCGGTACTCCCGGGCCACTAGAGAGAGGTCGCTCCAGTCCCCCGACGACATGCGCAAGATCGCCGCGGGAACGTCGCGGAACTCGAACGCGAGGCCCAGCCGTTGGGCGAGCCAGACCTGCATGTCGAACGGACCGACCGTGATCGGCGCTGCATCCGATTCCGCGGCGGTGAGGATCTCGGGCTCCTGCGCGAGTTTCGCCAAGAGCGTTCTGACGGTCCCGATGAGATCGGGCAAGTCCTCCGCGAAGCCAGGATCCGCGGTGACGAGCGCGCTCAGTCGCTCGAGATGTCGCTGCGTAGTGCTCGGGTACTTCCACGTCTGGTCGGGGCCTTCGACCCGGAGCATCGCCGAGCGCGCGACGTGCGGGCCATGTCGGCGCAGATAGGCGATCGAGAGGTGCGTGCCGTAGCTCTCGCCCCGCGTGATCACCTTCTCGATGTCGAGCGCGCGCCGCACGTCGTCCGCATCGTCCGCGCTGGCATCGGTGTGATAGCTCGCGAGATCGACGCCGCGTTCCTTCCAAATTGCCCGGACCATCGGGCAAGGCGACGAGCCACGTGGTCGCGCGAGCCAGGGCGTTGGACCGGACCACGAGCAAACCCGCGAGATCTTCGTGATCCACGGCGATCCCGACGACGCGCGTCGGCGTTCCCGCGATCTCGATCTCGCTGCCGATCTGCGTGCCGAGTCGTTGGCTGACGGCACTCGATAGGGCGACCTCGTGCTCCAGAGACGGAGCGCGGCCTTCGCGAACCCAGACCATTCCGTGCGCCAGACCGCCGACTTCGAGGGCTTCGGACTCGATCTCGATACAGCGCGCCACGACGCGGCGCCCGGGACCGCGCAGCTCGATACGGCCGACGGACATGGGCACTGCGCTCAACGCCTCTGGCAGCGCTTCCGCTACGCGCTCGGGCCCGATTTCCGCGTCGAGCCGCAGGTCGGCTGTGCCCATCACATGGACGCGTGTCTCTTCCTGCGTGCGTCGTGACGTCGCGAACATCGCGCTGCCGCCGGTCATCGCGGCGACCGGGACCGCGACGAGGAGTACGACCAGCCATGCACGCCCGGGATGACGGCGGATTCCGCGCCATTCCACGCGCAACAGCGCGCGCAAGGCCACGAAGGAGTTCACGGACTCACCGCGTTCGATCGGGACGCGCTGAGCGACGCACGTGGTGACGTAGCGGCATCGACGATCCGACCGTCGACGAGGTGGAGCACGCGATCCGCCCAAGCCGCGTGCGTCGCGTCGTGCGTGACGAGCAGCGCGGTCCCGCCCGCATCACATTGGTCGCGCAAGAGGCGCATGACGAGCTCGCCCGTGACGGAATCGAGAGCCCCCGTCGGTTCGTCCGCGAGCAACATCGTCCGCGAGCAGCATCGATCGCGGGCCGACGAACGCGCGCGCGATCGCGACGCGTTGCTGTTCGCCGCCCGAGAGGTCCTC
>JAYTBY010000133.1:0-4592 GCA_043736755.1 Planctomycetota bacterium
CTGGACAACGGAAGCGATCTGGCCTCAACCCGATTGGAACGCACTTCCGATACGTCCCGTGGCTCGTCTCCGCGCGCGCCCAAGCCCAGCATGTCGAACACACCGACTCTCGTACGTCGTTCCCGCATCGGCGAGCTGCTCGTCGCCTCGGGCAAACTTTCGCCCGAGGAACTGGCGGCCGCCCTGGAGTACTGCGGAGAGCGCGGACTCAAGCTTGGACAAGCTCTCGTCGCGCTCCACCTCGTCACACAGCATGACTTGGCGCAGGCCTTGCGTTCGCAAGGTCGTATCCACTGCCTGCACTTGAGCGCCGCGATCGTCGATGGCGAGATCTCGCGGCTCCTTCCCGAAGGGCTGGCGCGCAAGTTCGTCGCCATCCCGATCCATCGCGTGGCGGGTCGCGTCACCGTCGCGATGGAGGATCCGGGCGAGGAGTACGACGTCGACGAGATCGCCGTCGCTATCGGCGAGCCGATCTTCGCGGTGCACGCGGAGCCCGAGAAAATCCTCGAAGCGATCGCTCGTGCTTGGCACCAGACGAACACCGCGGCCGTGAAGTCGCCGGAAGTACCGCGTTTCACGTCGGTGCGCGGCACGTTGCCGCAGGATGACCCGGACCTTGCGGCACTGACGTTGGTGCGCGCGGCATTGCGTGAAGCCAAGAGCCTCGGCGCCCTCTCTTTTCACGTCGAAGCGACGTCGCGTGGAGCAGAGATGTCGTTCCGCGTCGGGCGTGCGCGAACTCCTGCGGCACTCTTTCCGGTCGAGTGGACCGAAGCTTGCGCCCGGACGCTCTTGTCGCTCGCCGGCGCCAAGTCGAGCGACGAGCGCGCCGCGGGTCGCTTCGAACTCGACGGCGAGGCGCTCGAGCTCGACGTCGCGACGATTTCGAGTCAGCACGGACGCTGTGTGCGTGCTTCGATCCGCGTGCCGCTCGCACCCACGACCTTCGACGATCTCGAGCTAGAGATCGGGGAACGCGAGGGTGTCCAGGGCTGGCTGGCCGAGTCGGGGGTCGTCCTGGTCGCCGGTGCGGCGCACTCCTCCGCTGACGCAGTCGTCGCGGATCTCACGCGGCGTGCGGCCCGAGCTGGAAGGCGCGTCTATCGACTGGGTTCGCCGGGCGAACCCGAAGAGGGCGTGGTCCACGTCCGTCGCGGGATACGCGGCGACGCGGCCCTCGATCTGCTCGCCATTCAGGAACAGTCGCCGGAAGTTGTCGAAACGGGCCTTCTGACCGGGCGAGAATCGCTCGCAGCCGCGCTCGAGCTGGCGCGACGGGGCGCCCTCGTCCTCGTCCGCGTGGAAGCCCGCGACGGGGCGGCTGCCGCCTGCGAACTGCTCGCTGCGTCGACCGACCGAGCGGCAGCGTCGACACTCCTGCTCGGATGCCTCTCCATCGCGGAGTTTCGTCCTGACGGACCTCTGAACGTCGCCGGGATGGCCTCGCGTCGCATGGCCGAGGTGCTCTCCATGTCGGTCAACCTGCGCGTCGTCCTTCAGCGTGAAACGGACGCTGTGAGCGTGCGTGAGGCCGTGAGTGTGCTCGGAAAGCCGAGTCTCGAGGCGCGCGGTCGCGAGTTCGTCGCGCGCGGTATCGCAACCGAAGCCGAGATCGAGCGCGCGTTCCGCCGCGCCGCGGGGGTTCTCTCATGAACGACATCGTCTTCGTGCACGACGATCAAGCGAGCCCGGCTCCGCGCAAGTCGGCGCTCGAGCGCGCCGGCTGGATCGTCCGCGCCACACCGAACGCCACCGAAGCCTTGGGCTGGCTGCGCGAGTCTCGGCCCGCGTTGGTGATTCTCGATGTGCTCGTGGAGGGCGGACCCGGATTCGACGTGTGCCGACGCATCCGCGAGTCCCATCCGGCGGACGAAGTCCCGATCGTGCTCGGCTGCTCGATCTACCAGGAGCCCGAGCACGCGCTCGAGGCCGAACACGCGGGCGCGCAGGCCTACCTCGTGAACCCCGTCGACCTCGCGGGACTCGTGGCCCGGGTGACCGAATTGACGCGAGAACGACGCGGAGTCCACGCAGCATAGTTGACACTGGTAGCGGGCGACTCGATCCTCCGGACTCCCGTCACGGAGGACGACGCCATGCTCGAACCGACTCGCCGACAGATCCTGGGCTCGACGCTCGCCGGAGCCGCCCTCGGTACCGCGCTGCTCTGCGGTGTGCGCCCGGAAGAGCCCGTGCCCGCGCGTCCGACGAGCGCCGTTCCGAAAGCGCCGGCCACGATGCCGGCTCTCCAGAAGGCCCTGAAGTACGGGATGATCCAGGTGCCGGGTACCGTCCTGGAACGCTTCGAGCTCGCGCGCGATTGCGGCTTCGCCGGCGTCGAAATCGACAGCCCGCTCGAGATCGACCGCGCCGCCGTCGTCGCGGCCGCCAAGTCGACGGGTGTCGTCGTCCACGGTGTCATCGACTCGCAGCACTGGCAGGAGCGCTTCTCCGATCCGCGCGAGGAGATCCGCGCGAAAGCCGTGGCCACCTTGCGCGGCGCCATCGCGGACGCGAAGACCTACGGTGCCTCGACGGTGCTCGTGGTTCCGGGGGCCGTGCGTGACCCGGAGAAGGAGAACTTCCAACAGGTCTGGGATCGTTCGCGGGCGGAGATCGCCCGCTGCGTGCCCGATGCGAAGGCCGCCGGCGTGCGCATCGGCATCGAGGTCGTGTGGAATGAGTTCCTGAAGACCCCTGAAGATCTCATGCGCTACGTGGACGAGTTCGAGGACCCGACCGTCGGCGCGTACTTCGATTGCTCCAACATGATCAAGTACGGCGTTCCGCCCGCGGATTGGATCCGCCGGCTCGGGAGCCGCATGATCAAGGTCGACTTCAAGGGCTACAGCAACACCCTAGGTTGGGTGGCCATCGGCGAGGGTGACGAGGATTGGCCGGCCGTGATGGAGGCCCTCGCGTTCGTCGGATACTCGGGCTGGTTCACGGCCGAGGTCGATGGTGGCGGGCGTGAGCATCTCCTCGATGTGTCACGTCGCATGGACCGGATCCTCGGCCGCGTCTGAGAGGCCGTGAGAAAATCGATCCTACGGCCTTTCAGAAACGAGTGGCGCCGCTTCCGCGGCGCGTCGCATCTGATTTCTTCACACGCTCTGAGAGCGGGTGAAGAAATCGAACCATCTCGCTCTCTGCTGCTGGTGGCGCCGCGCGGAACCGCGCGCGGCGCGCAGAGGCCGTGAAGAAATCGATCGTCAGGCATCTCCATGACTCGTTGCGTGGCTTCGCGATGCGAGCGCCCGTGAGTCCTTCACGGGTCCTGACGCTCGGTGCGCGACGAGCGATCGTGCTCGTACAGAACGCGAGTCCTCGCCGATGAGTGGCGCCGTGATGACGCTCCGCCTCGTCGCCGTGACGAAACGCTATGGCGCGCAAATCGCACTCGACCGCGTGTCTCTCGACGTGCGTGCGGGGGAGATCTACGGATTCATCGGGCACAACGGCTCGGGGAAGACGACGGCGATGCGGATCGCTCTCGGATTGGTCCGCCCGGACACGGGGAGCGTTTTCGTCGACGGATTCGATGCGGCGAAGTATCCGCGCGAGGCCCGAGCGCGGATGGGGGGCCTGATCGAAACGCCGGGTTTCCACGGTGCTTGGAGCGGAACGAAGAACCTCGAGGAGCTCGCGCGCCTGCAAGGCCTCGCGCGCAAGGGCGCGCGTCACGAGGCCGCCCTGTGGTTCGATCGCGTCGGTCTCGCACGCGCGGGCTCGAAGCCCGTTGCGGCCTATTCGCACGGCATGCGACAGCGATTGGGGATCGCGCAGGCAGTCCTCGGTTCGCCACCGATCGTGCTGCTCGACGAGCCGACGAACGGTCTCGATCCCGAGGGCATCGTGGAGATGCGCGAACTCCTCATCGAGCTCAACCAGGACCGCGGAACGACGATCCTGCTCTCGAGCCATCAGCTGCACGAGCTGGGGAGCCTGTGTCAGCGCATCGGTGTCCTGAAGGGCGGGCAGGTCGTCGCGGAGGCGGACACCCGAGAGCTCTTCGCCGCGCACGGACGTCACCGGCTCGACACGCAAGACATGGAGAGCGCGCGGCGCGTGCTCGCCGCGCAGCAGGTCGTCGTCGATGCGGGTAGCTCGGGACTCACGCTCGACATCGGATCGCGGACCCCGGATGCGATCGTCACGGCACTCGTAGCCGGCGGTGTGCGGATCCAGGCCTTCGCACCGGAACCGCAGAGCCTGGAGCAGATCTACCTGCGTTTCCCGTCGGAATCCGCGGTTGCAGCCGAGCAGCCCGAGGCCGTGCGCGGTGCGGCTCCGCGCGAACAGCGCGCGCCGAACGCGCCGAGCCGGCGCGTCCTCCTCGCGGACATCCGTCGGTGGGGGAGTTCGTGGGCCGTACCGTGCCTACTCGTTGCACCGGCTTTGTCGGGTTCTCTCGCGATCGTGCGTCGCGCAGCGCAGGCGGCACAGGATTCACGCGCCGTCGGCCAGAGCCAAGTGATCAGCGCCACGGACGTGAACGGATTCGAAGCGGTCGGCATCGCACTCCAAGCGGGATTGCCTGTCTTGGCGTTCGTGGCCCTCGGGCTCGGCAGCCAAGCCATCGCCGCAGA
>JAYTBY010000134.1:0-4586 GCA_043736755.1 Planctomycetota bacterium
TGGGCCGCACACGGCCTCGTACGCCGCGCGGCGGCCGCGATCCGCCGCATCGAGGCGGGTGCCTTGGACGAGGCGGCGCGCTTGCTCGAGTTGGCCGAGGAGATCGCACCGTGACCGCGCCCTTTCATCAAGCACTCACTGCGATGACGCGCGAAGTGGGCAGCGATGCTGCCCTGCAACTGCTGCGAACCGAGGTCAAGGACGACGGTGGGCTCGTGCTGACCCTCGCGACGTCCGAGGGCTTTCGGTGGTTCGCGTTCGCCCGGCAGGAGCTCTGCGAACTGCATCCGCGCGACGAGATGCGCGTGCCGGCTGCTGGCGATCTGTCCGCGCTGTGCGATCGCGGCGAGGCCGACCTCCTCTCGTGGCGTCCGGGACGCCGAATGGTCGTGCGGCTCTCTGCGCGCGACGGCGCGCACGTCGTCAAGGCGTACCGCCACGGCCGCGCGAAGACGTCGGCGCAGGTGCACGCCGCGTTCCAGACCGCGATCCAAGCCGCCTCGCCTCACGGCTTCCGTCTGCCGCGAGTACTGCACGCGGATGAAAAGGGCGAGCGTGTCGCGTTCGAGCTCTTGCACGGCGACGAGCTGCGCTTCGACGACTTGGGCCGCTTCGACCGCATCGGCCGTGCGTTGAGCGCGATGCAGCGCAGCTCGCCCGAAGTCCGTCTCGAAGTCCACGGGCGCGCCGAAGAGGTGGCGCAACTCGACCGGCATGCGCGGCGATTCGAGCTGGCCGTGGGGAGCCTGCCCCCCGGCTGGAGCGAGGCACGTGCACTCCTCTCGGAATCCGCGGTCGAGTCGCCCGCCGAGCGCGTGGTCGCGCACCGCGACCTGCACGACGGACAGCTCCTCGTCGACGGGCTGTCGATCGCCCTGCTCGACCTCGACTCCGCGTGCCTCGCGGAACGCGAACTCGACCTGGCCAACCTCGCGGTGCACTTGCGACTCGACGGCTGGCTCGGTCTGCGCGGAGCGGAGGACCAGCGTGCGTGCGCGGCCGTCGACGCGCTGCGCGCGGGTTTCGGCGACGCGGACGATCGCGCCGAGCGGTTCTACACGTCGGCCAGCGCATTGCGGCTTGCCCTCGTGCACGGGCTGAGGCCGCGCGCGCACCGCGCGATCGAGCCGCTCGTCGATCTCGGCCACACGAACGCAGCGGAGATCAGTCGTGCTTGACCTCGTGCGCGCGCTCATTGCGCTCCTGTTCGTCTGCAGCGGAAGTGCATCGGGTCAGCAGATGGACGACTTGGCGGTGGGCCAGTGGGTCGAACTCAAGGGCGCGCTGGCCGTCGATGGACGGTTCGAAGCGAGCTCGATCGAGGTACTCCCGCCCGCCGATCGCCACGTCGTGGTCGGCGCGGTGACGTCCGTCGATGTCGCCGCGCGGACATTCGGGATCCTGGGTCTCGAGGCGAGCCTCGGCGAGCCCGTGCGTTGGGACGAAGGGATCTCGTTCGACACGTTGACCATCGGCCGGCGGGTCAAGCTGGAGGGCACCTACCGCGGCGTCGGCGCGTTCGTCGTGCGCGAGGTCGCGCCGCGCGACGCTGGCCGCGACCGCATCGCTGGGCGCATCGACCAGATCGCCACACGCTCCGAAGGCCGCGAAATCGAGGTCATGGGATTCCGCGTGCGGCTCGCGGCCGAGGTCAAGCTCGAGAACACGGCCTCGTTCGCCGACATCCCGCTAGCCGCAGAAGTCCGCTTCGAAACCGCTCAGAACACGCTCGAGAACGAGGATTTCGTGCCCGGGTCGATCCGCCTCGCGGACGGGCTGACCTTCGGCGCTTCGATCGAGTCGAAGTTCACGGGCGAGCACGACTACGACCTGCGCGAGACGCGTGACCGCGACCTGGGCAAGGCGCGCTTCACCGTGCGCCCGCAGCTCCTGTGGACCCCGAACGACCGCTTCAGCGCCCTGGTTTCGCCGCGTGTCGAGTGGAACTACCGTGACGTCGAGAGCGGAACGGACAGCTGGAGCTCCGACGTCCGCTTGAAGGAAGCGTGGGCCCGGACGCGCGACGTCGCCGGCACGGGCATCGACCTCCAGGTCGGGCGTCAGGATTTCGACGACCCACGCGAGTGGATCTACAAGAAGGATCTCGACGCGGTGCGCGCCGTCTGGCGCGGCGCCGGCATGCGCGTCGAGGCCTCGGTCAGCGCGATGCTGGGTGAAGTCAACGACCCGTACGACGGCGAGGCCCTGAACGCGATCCTGTACGTCTCGAACGATGACTCGAAGCGCCATCTCGCCGGATGGATCGTCGATCGACGCGTCGGCGGCGAGTACGACTCGTACCCGATCCACTTCGGCGCGCGCATGCTCGGCGAGTGGTTGCCCGCGACGAAGTCCTGGCTCGAAGCCAGCGTCGTGCGCGGGTACGAGGACGACGCGAACTTGCGCGGATACGCCTTCGACGTCGGAGCGACGTGGACGCTGCTCAAGCCCTTCTACATGAGCGCTGGATGGGCGTTCGGCTCGGGTGACGACGCTGGTTCCGGCGCGACGGACGAGTCGTATCGACAGACGGGGCTCGAACGCAACAACGGCAAGCTCGGCGGCGTCAGCTCGTTCCGCTACTACGGCGAGGTCTTCGACCCGGAGTTGTCGAACTTGTCGGTGCTCACGTTCGGCGTGGGTACGCGGCTCACGCGCGATTCGTCGCTCGACCTCGTGTGGCACGCCTACGACCAGGCTTCGGCGTCGGCCTTCCTGCGGCGCACGGACCTCGACGCGGATCCGGACGGAGTGCACACGCACCTGGGTCAGGAGGTCGACCTGATCCTGGGTCGGCGCGACTGGCACGGATCGGATTTCGAGTTCGTCGTGGGTTGGTTCGACCCCGGGGCAGCCTTCGTCGACCAGGACGACGCGTGGAAAATCGCGTTCCAGTGGCGCTTCCGCTTCTGAGGCTCTGGCACGAGGCCCGTACGCGAGCCCGGCGCCTCGCGCTCGAGTGGGTCGGCGTGCCCGTGACGAGAACCGCAGTTCGGGAATCGGACCCGCGTCCAGATTCTGAACGAACGAGCCCGATCCGGAACGAAATGCTCTCCGCTGGGGCCGTGTCCAGACCTGGACGCGGGTTTGCAGTCGCCTGGAGTACGCTCACCTTGCCCGTGCTCTACCTCCCATCCCCGCTGAAGTCCCCGCGCGTCCGCTCGATTGGCGAGCGAGGGAGCGCGTGATGAGCCTGCGTCTGCGCCTCGGCCTGGTGATCCTCGCGGTGGTCGTGCCGACGAGCCTCGCCCACTTGTTGTCGACCGCGATCGACCGGTCGATCCAGGCCCAGGTCGCGGAGCTGCGCCAGGAAGGCAAGAAGCCGTTGACGACGGCTTCTTCCATCGGGCACGCGCTCGAAATCGAGTGCCGGCGCGACGAGACGAGAACATGGGTCGCCGAAGAGCTGGTCGAGCTCCCGCGCGAGCGTCGCCCGAAGCTGCGCGCGGGGATCGAAGCCGTCGACGCGGAAAACAGCACCCTGACGCTGTTCGGAATGGCGGTGCGCGTCACCGCCGAGACGGAGGGCGGGAGCCCGGCGCCGGGCTTTGCCTGGAAGGCCGGCCAGCGCATCGAGGCCTCGTGCCGCGTCGACACGGACGGCCGCTGGGTCGCGCGGAAGATCAAGACCGACGACGTGAAGGCGAGCGACAAACTGAAGGGTGTCGTCACGGCCGCGCGCGAGCTCGAGGACGGCGGATTCGAGCTGGAACTGTCCGGCATCCGAGTGCGGACGGCGCCCGGCGCGGAACTGCGCGTCCAACGCGGGCCGATGTACCGCCTGGAAGTCGCGACGCAGATGACCGCCGCGGTGCAGGAGGCGCTCGCGGCCGCGCACGAGCTCGTGAAGACCCGCCACCTACGTCGCAGCGCGAAGTCCGACGCCAAGCGCTCCGCCGAATACAAACTGCAGTGCGAGGACCTCGAGGACCGGCTCGTCGACGCGTACGAGGAGTTCGCGCATGGGCTCGCCGAGAGTCGCGCGATCGTCGAAGAGGAGTTCACGAAGGCCTTGACGGAGTCGCTTCCGGCGCGCGCTTCGGCCGAGGAAACGCGCATGGAGCGGTCGATCGTGCAGCTCGAGCGCCAGCGCGCCGCCATCGAAGACGGGGCGCGAGCGATCAAGGCTGGCACGGCCGCCGAAGTCGAAGCGACCGAGGCGTTCCTCGTCGGCGCCTTCGAGCCCACGCTGAGGCGCGACGTCCTTCCGCGCGTGCATCAGCTCGCACTCGACGCCGGGCAGGAGCTCAACGCGTCCCTCGCGGACATCGGCGCGCGCTCCGCGTCGGCCGCGCGCTGGACGCTGCTCACGACCGTCCTCGGTGTCGTCTTGGCCTTGAGCCTCGGGTGGTTCGTGTCGCGCTCGATCTCGCGCCCGGTGCTCGAGCTCGAAAGCGCCGCGCGCAGGGTCGGCGCGGGCGACCTCTCTGCGCGCGTCGCCGCCGATGGCGGGGGCGAGCTCGGGGCACTCGGCACGGCGTTCAATCGCATGGCCGAGGACCTCTCCGCGTCGACCGTGTCGATCGGGCAGTTGAACGACGTGATCGACTCGATGGCAGGAGCTCTCTTCTTGCTCGGCCCCGAGG
>JAYTBY010000135.1:0-10300 GCA_043736755.1 Planctomycetota bacterium
TTCAGGTTCTTGCCGTTCGCGCCGAGGCCGACTTGGAACGCCGGCCCCATCGGTGAAACGGAGTAGAGCGCGCCAGCCAGAAGGCCTTCGCCGATCAAGAAGCCTTCGGTGACTTGGTAGTAGTGCCACGTCTCCGGATCGATCGGGCCGCCGTTCGCGAGGTATTGGTGCGGCAACAGCTCGAGCTTCGGACTTCCGGCGGGAGCGAAGCCTGCTTCACCGCGGTCGAGACGCGCCGAGAAGACGATGTCCACCGCGAAGCGCGCCATCGGACGGCGCGGCGGGAAGGCCGTGCCGACGAGACGCGCGGTGCCGTCGTCGAACTCCTGGAAGCTCGCACCGGGTGCGAGTTGGAAGTTCGGCCAGATGCCGGGCAGGTAGAGCGCGTGCCCCCCACCGAACGCCGTGGCTTGCGCATCGACCGCGGCTCGAATCGGGCAGTTCGTGCACTCGTCGCCGAGGTCGAGGTTGAAGTCGCCCCCGAACGAAGGCTGGAAGGGCGAGTTGGCTAGCGGCTGCGTGTTCGTCGTGAACGTGAGCCAACCCGAGCCGCCGTAGTTCAGGTTCTTGCCGTTCGCGCCAAGCCCGACTTGGAACGAGGCCATGAACCCGACGAAGGACACGTTGGCGCCGAGGAGCGAACCCTGGCCGAGCAGCGTGCCGTTCGTCTGTGTGTAGTAGTGCCACGTGTTCGTGTCGACCGGTGCGCCGCCGTTGTGGAGGTACGTGCTCGCCACGAGCTCAGTCTTGGGGCTCATCGGCGGCGGGTAGCCCGCGTCGGCCGGATCGAGGCGACCCGAGAACGTGGCCGACACGAGGAAGCGTTTCGAGGCGTCGCTGACGCGCGCGACCAGTCCGTTGAGCACGGCCGTGCCGTTCGGGAACTCCGTGAACTGGCCACCCGGTTGGAACACGAAGTCCGTGCCCAAGGTCGGGATGTGCAGCGCGTGTCCGCCGTTCGAGCCGATCCCCGCTTGCGCGTCGGCCTGACGAGCGCACTCGTTCTCGTCGCCGTCGAGGTCGACGTTCACGTCACCGACGAGCGACTGCGGAAAGCTCGAATTCGCCGGCGCATTCGTGCGGTCGAGGTTCAGCCAACCCGAGCCCCCCCACGCGAGATTCTTGCCGTTCGCGCCCACGCCGACTTGCATCGCGGGGCCCATCGGAGTGACGGCGTAGCGCAAGCCCGTCAAGCCGCGCAGGCCCGTCAACGAGCCGCTCGTCGTCGTGTAGTAGTAGTAGTGATTCGGATCGATCGGCCCACCGTTGGCGAGATACATCGCCGACTTGAGCTCCATCTTCGGGCTCATCGGCGGCGGATATCCGGCCTCACCCGGGTTGAGGCGGCCACCGAGATCGATGTCGACGAAGAACTGCTCGTTCGGCGTGCCGGGACGCGCGATCAAGCCGGTCATGCGCGCCGAACCATCGGCCGTTTCCTCGAGCTCGCCGCCGGAGACGAAACGCCAGTCGTTGCCGAGCGTGCTGAGATAGAACGCATGGCTCGACAGGTGGTCGGTGACCGCCGGATCCGAGATCGCGTTCTCCGTGCGCAAGACGGACTTGCGCGCCATGTCGAGATTTGTGGTGCCGTCGATCGTCGCCGGAAGAGCGGGACCGCTCGTCGGCTGCGTCAATGTCGTGGCGCGCACGAGCCCCGTCGTTCCCATCGCGCCATTGCGCCCGTTGGCGCCGTTGCCGCACTGAACGACACCTCGCTCGGCGACGGTCAGTTTCGCGCCGCGATAGTCGCCAAAACCCGTGAGCGAGCCTTCCACGCGCGTCCAGTAGTGCCACTGGTTCGGATCCACGGAGCCGCCATTCGGAACGTAGGCCTGGGACTGCAGCTCGAGCAGCGGAGCGCCGACAGGCGGGAACGTCGGGCTCAGCGGGCCGACGAAGTCCTTGAACGTGAGATCCGCGAGGAAGCGCTTGTCCGGGTCGCTGATGCGCGCGAGCACGCCGACGAGGCGCGCGTCACCGCTCGGCAGCTCGACGAATTGGCCGCCCGTCGCGAAAACGAAATCGTCTCCGAGCCCGGTGAGTTGAAAGGCGCGGCCGCCCGGCAAGCTGGCGAGCAGAGGGTCCGCGACAGGCGCCATGCCGACCGTGTGGTCGACCTGTGCGGAAGCGGACGCGGTGAAGATGGCGAGAGCCGCGCACCCGCTGGAGAGCGAGCGGCGCAGCCTGTTGCGAGACGCGGTGCGGTGGAACATGTCGAGCGAACCCTGGAGGTTTCGAGAGGTGGAACGCTGGGGCGTCCGCGCCGGCGGCCGGCGCGACTCTTCTCCGGGATGAGCGATGCTGCGAGCGGACGTCGAGCGGGATGCGGTCCGCGCGACGTTGAACAACGAAACCTATCCCCGCTTGGATGTGGGAGCGGCGCAGCACGGCGGATTCGCGGGCGGAGGACTGCGCTCAGCGCACGTTTTCCCCAGTTCAGTGCGTATGTCTCGGAAAATCGTTCCGACCTGGCCGTCCGTGGTTGCCAAGTCAGGTCGCTCATCGCAACGTGCCCCGGCGCTTCGTGAACCACACTTCAATGCGCTGGGCCTGGTGCGTGCCTGCAACTACGGTGCGCTTCGCTGCGCGACCGGCGCGGGTCGCGAACTGCGACCGGTTCGTCCCCGAGATCGACTCCACGAAGCTCGATTCACGAAGCCGATCGATGAGCGCGGTGATCTGTGCCGATTCAATCCGGGCAGCGAGAGGCCTGACATCGTTTTGTCATCGAGATCGGGGCGAGAAGCGCAACGGTCGAATCTGGCTCGCCGCGGTCGACGAGTCGGCCTGACGGGGTCCCTCGAGCCGCGATCGCCCGGAGCGACTACTTCCGTGCTTCCTCGCCCCGCACGCCCCTTTCTCCAGGCCGATCGAGCGACCAGCCTTGAGTTGCGGCCGTCAGCCCGTGCTGAGATGTTGTGAAATCATCGCTGGCTGACTCCACGCAGGGGCTGGCTTCGTCTCCCGAGTCCGTGGTCTCGCGTGACACACGTGACTCCGTGGCCCGCGCACTCGATTGATTCACAAGCTCTGAGACGCGACAGCAGCCTCTCACGCGATCGCGCCGCGTGCGCAGTGAAGCGTCCCTTGGATTGCGGGGCGAGTCACTTGGACCGCGGCACTTGGACCCTCGCAGTGGGGACGTGGAACGTGGAACGTGGGGCGGGGGACGGGCCATGTTGGAACTGGGAGGCGTGACGCGCGACTCGGTGAGGTTGCTCGGTGAGTGGCGACCTCACGCCGCATCCACTTCGATCTGCGCCGAATCGATCGAGATCGATCACCTGCTTCAGCATTCTTGCGCGAGTTTTCGCGACAACAACTGCGACCATCGTGCTTCCCGAGCGTTGAAGACATAGAGGCACTGGATGAAGATGGCCAAGACAAACACGGTCTCTCAACTCACGTTCTTCCTGCGTGGCGGAGCGCGGCGAGGCGCGGGCCGCACGCCGAAGGGCGAGCGTCCGCTCGTGACTCATGCGGCGCGACAGACGTTGACCCAGCGCGATCCCGTGCTCGTCACGACACGCCTACTGCCGGGACTACCGAACCTGCGCCGCTAACGCACGCTCATGACGCTGCGCAACGCGATCTCGGCGGGCTCGGACCGTTTCGGATTTCGCCTCGTCGAATTCTCCATCCAATCGAACCATCTACACTTCATCGTCGAGGCTCAGGACGCGCGCGCAGTTGCGCGCGGTATGCAGGGTTTGCTCGTGCGGGTCGCGAAGTCACTCAACCGCGAATGGGGTCGCCGCGGAAAGGTGCTGGCGGATCGCTATCACGCGCGAGTCCTGCGCACGCCGAACGAGGTGCGCACGGCGCTCATCTACGTTCTGCAGAACGCGCGCAAGCACGGCGCGCGCATCCTCGGCATCGACGCGTTTTCATCGGGAGTGTGGTTCGAGGGCTGGAGCGACCGGGTTGCGCGAGCCGCGCGGCCGATCGCGGCAGCGACCTCGTGGCTGCTCAAGACCGGTAGGTTGCGCGGCGGGCGCCTGTCGACACACGAGGAACCTGCGTGGAAATCTGTCAGGGCCTGAAGCACGGCCTCGGCTCGTGGGCGAGGCGATCGTGAATGGTCCCGACCCCCAAACGCGGATTCTATCGGCTCGATTCCACGACTTGCCCAGCGGGCGACTCATCCGGAGGCGACTCGTACCTCCCCACTTCCGTGCTTTCGATCGAGCCTGCAGGCGGACGATTCTCCTCATCCCATGATCTCGCTATGCGTGAATCGAAAGTGCCAGCCACTCGAGGGCCGCCCCGAGTGAGACTTCTCGGCGTTGCACATCCTCGGAGTCTTGCGGTGTGCGGTCGACCTCGCCGGCGCTCGGTTCAGCTTTCGATGTGCCCAGCGCTTTCGGAAGGGAACACCCAGGGCGCTTGGAGCGTTCACGCGCTCTCCGAGCGCGTAGGCTCAATTTCTTCACGCCCGCTCAGCGCAAGCCCGGCACGCCGCGGCGTTTCCAATACACCAGCGGGTACGTGCCCGGCACATCGATGACGGATTGCTCGTACTCCGCGGCAAAGCCCGGGTGAGCAGCGAGGTCGCGCTGGGACGTGAAAACGGGAACTTTCCCTTTTTGGTCGAGCACACCGTCGCCCAGCAGGATCAGATCGGGTCGGCGGGACAACACGTACTCCGCGTCGTACTTGGTGTGCCCCTTCATCTCGGCCTCGAGATGGGGCTCGGTGTGTGCGATCACGGGATCGACCAGGCCGAGCATGTCCACGATCGGCAAGCGCGATTCGAAGCCCACGAAGCCGATGGCTTGCGTGGCGACGACCGTTCCGGGCCGAGCGTGCTCGCGCAGCACGGCCCCGACGGCTCGCCACCTTCGCTCGAGCTGATCGAAGCTCCCCTCGCGCTCGGTTCGATCGAACTGGCCGAGCTGCAGCACGAGGGCGAAGAGCAGGCTCACCATGCTGGTGACGAGCACCGAGTCTCCCGACAGTCGGCAGAGTTGAAGCACCAGTGCGAACACGAGGATCGGAAACCCTGCGACGAGAAGGCGTCCGAAGGGCATGTGATCACCGCCCACGAAGATCACGCTCGCCATCACGAGCCCGACAGCGATCGCGAGTTCACGCGCCAGAGGCGGCGCGGGTGTCCGACGGAACCACGCCAATGCGAGCAAGAGGGGTGCGAACGGGACGAAGAGCAAGTCGGAGCCCGACTGGCCCGCGTACTCCGCGCCACGAGCGATGTCCTCGAGGATCGGCAACTTCTTCGCGTGGTAGGTGTTCGGTAGCCAAGCGCCGAAGTACGCGAGCCGAAACGCAAGCCACGCGAGCGGAGCGGCGAGGGTCACGCCGACGCGCAACCACTCCCGACGGATCGCGAGCCGGACCGAAGCGGCGAGCGCGAGGAGTTGGAGTTCGGGTCGGAGGAGGCCGGCGAATCCGAGCGAGGCATCGCTCCAGTGCGGCATCGCTCCAGTGCGGCATCGATCCTGTGCGGCATCGATCCAGTGCGGCCTTAGTCCCTGTGCGGCGTCGGTCCCTGTGCGGCGTCGGTCCCTGTGCGGTCGCGCGCTGACGTGCGCGACGTGGCACGCGATCCGAACTTCGCCCAGAATCCACGCCGCGATGCATGCAGCCGCGAGCGTCGTCCCGAGGCCTGCGTTCGCGTGGAACGCCAGCGCCGGCGCCGCGGCGATGACCAGTGCCGGCCAGGCGACGGTCGACTTCGGAATCAACGTGCGCCAAGCCGCCGCCAGCGCGATCACGACCGCGACGAACGCGGTCGTCCCGAGGATGCGGCTCGCTGCGATGTGATCGACGCCCATCCACTCGACCAACGCGTGGAAGAACACGAGCGGCGGCGCCGTGAAGCCCTCGACGCGCTCACCCGGGTTGAAAACGAGACCGAATCCTCGCGCGAAGTTCGCGCCGTAGCGGTAGAGGATCGCGTCGTCGTCGAGCGGCCCACACGCGCGCCAAGTCCAAGCATGCACGATGGCGAGCAGCGCGATCCCCGTCGTCACGAGCCCGAACGCGCGCCGGTTCCTGGACGAATCGAGCGTCAAGAGGTCACGGTGCCCCGAGCACGCGGAACGCGACCAGCTCACCGGCGCTCACCGCCGATCCCGCCTCGATCACCGCCAAACCCTGCGCGCGCGTCAACTCGACGATGTCAGCCGAGCTCGTCCACTCGAGCGGCCGCAACACGTCGACGCCATCCTCCCCGGGCTCGATGACGACCGGCAAGTTCTGCTGCCGCGGGTTCTCCTTCGTCGGCGCACCACCCCATCGAGCGCGTCGCAGCGGCGGATTCCACGTCGATTGATCCGCGCCCTCCATCTTGGCCAGCGCGGGTCGCACAAAGACTTCGAAGCCGACGAGGCACGACACGGGATTGCCCGGCAACCCGAACACGGGCACGCGGCCTTTCATCCCGAACCACAGCGGTTTCCCAGGCTTGATCGCGATCTTGTGCAGAATCGGCGTCACGCCGCAGCGCTCGAACGCGGCGCCGACGAGGTCGTAGCGCCCCATGCTGACGCCGCCCGTCGTCATGACGGCATCGCACGTCGCGAACAGCTCTTCGAAACGTCCCACGAGCACGTCCATGTCGTCCGGGACGATGCCGAGATTCACGACTTCCGCTCCGGCCAGCTCCGCGCGCGCTGCGAGATAGAACGTGTTCCCCTCGCGAATCTGTCCGCGTCCCGGCCTCTCGGATGCGCGCACGAGCTCGTCGCCGGTCGTCACGAGGCCGAGCCTTACTTTCGGTCGCACGGAAACCGGATCGACGCCGACCGCCGCCAGGACCGAGAGGTCGATCGGCGACAGTCGTCGTCCAGCGCGCAACGCCACGGCGCCGACCGCGAGGTCCTCGGCCTTGTGGCACACGTGCTGCCCCGGCCGCGGCGCGTCATCGAGAACGACGATCTCGCCCGTGCGTCGACTCTTCTCGATCATCACGACCGCGTCGCAGTCCTTCGGCAGCTCGGCACCCGTGTAGATCTCGACGCACTCGTCCGGACGAACGGCTCCTTCGAACCCGGCACCCGCCTTCGACTCCCCCACGACCCGGAGCGTGCGCGGACCCGAATCCGGAGGGAAATCGGCCGTACGGACCGCGAAACCGTCCATCGCGGTCTTCTCGAAGGGCGGCAGATCGACGTCGGAGATCGCGTCGCGGGCGAGAATTCGCCCACGAGCTTGCGCGAGGGTTACGCACTGCTCGCGCGTTCCGAAGGGAACTACCTCTAGAATCTCCGCAATAGCCTGAGTGGGAGTGCGCAACGCGCGCACTGTAGCGGCCCAACCAGAGCGGTCGAGTCCACGCCCGCCGACGAACGAGTCCCCGTCGGTTTCCGAAGCCCTCCCCAGATGTCCCGACCCCCCCACGCGGCCCACGCCGCTCTTGTCCTCATCGCCTCGACCCTCAGCGCGTGCTCGGGCGGATCGGCGGGGCCCGCTGACGCGCCGCCCGCCGTCCGTCAGCGCGAAGCCGCGCGCGTGCGCACCGCACCGGTCGAGAAGCGCGAGATGGTGCGCACGATCTCGACCACGACGACCGTCGAGTCCGAGCGCGAGATCAAGCTCGTCCCGCGCGCGTCCGGCGTCGTCATGCGGATCGACGCCGAGGAGGGTGATCGGGTGGCGGCCGGAGCGGTGCTGGCCGAGCTCGACCGGCGCGGCAGTCGCGCACAGATCGACGAGGCGCGCATCGCCTTGCGCGAGGCCGACGACGCGGCCAAGAAGTCGCAATTCGCTCTCCCCGAGGCACAGAACAAGGTCGCGACGACGAAGCTCAAGTGGGAACAAGCGACACGCGAGCACGATCGCAACGAGAAGGCCGGGATGATCTCGGCGCAGGCCCTCGACAACTTGCGCGTGGTGCGCGACACGGCGAAATCCGAGCACGACGGCGCGCTGCTCTCCGTCGAGCGCGCACAGAGCGACATCCAAGCCCTTGGAACGCAGAAGGCGAAGGCGGAGGTCGCGCTCCAACGCGCGGAGCTCGAGGACAGCTACTTGGTGATCACCGCGCCGTTCGCCGGAACGATCGCACAACGCCTCATGAAGGTCGGCGATGCGGCGAGTGCATCCGCACCGGCGTTCGTACTCACCGACCAGGTCGCGTTGCGCGCGATCGTGCACCGGCCACAGCGCGAACTCTCCATGTTCCTCGCCGCGACGAAGGCCGGAGACGGCGCCCCGCTCGAGATCCGCGCGACCGCCGAAGCCCTGCCGGGCCGCGAATTCCCGGGTGAAATCCTCTTGGTCAGCCCGTCGATCGACCCGGCGTCGGGATCGTTCCGCGTCACGGTGCGGCTCCCGGCCGCGAAGCCGAACGAGCCAGGACTGCTGCCCGGCATGCTGGTGCGCCTCGCGATCGTCACGGAGCGACATCCGGACGCTCTCGTGGTCCCGAAGCGTGCCCTGCGACGCGAAGGCGGCTCGGACTTCGTGTTCACGGTCGCTGCGAACCGTGCTCACCGCATCGAGGTCACCGAGGGATTCTCGGACGACGGTTCCACGGAGGTCGTTCCGCGCGACGCGTCACAGCTTGCGGTCGGCGCACGCGTGATCGTCGTCGGCAACCGCGAGATCGAAGAAGGCGCCGAGGTGCAGGAAGAGGCCGCGGCACCCGCGACTCCAGGCGCACCTGAACGCGCCGCCTCTGAATCCGCGACGACCGAACCCTCGAAGGGCTGACGCATGGAACGCCGCGGAGGGCTCCACGCCATGCTCGCGCTGGTCACAGCGCGTCCGGTCGCCGTCACGATGATCGTCGTCGCGGCGTCCGTGTTCGGCTGGGTTTCGTTCTCGAAGTTGCGCGTCGATCTCTTGCCCGAGATCGGCTACCCGACGCTCACCGTGCGCACGGTGTGGGCCGGTGCTGCACCCGAGGATGTCGAAGACCGCATCTCGGAGCGCGTGCAGGAATCGCTCTCGACGCTGCCGCGGCTCGTGCGCGCCAGCTCCGTATCGCGCGCCGAGACGAGCGACGTGAACCTCGAGTTCGAGTGGGGCACGCCGATGACCTTTGCGGTCCAGGACGTGCGCGACCGACTCGACACGGTGTTCCTGCCGAACGGGTCCGAGAAGCCGCTCATCCTGCGCTACGACCCGAACCTCGATCCCGTGCTGCGGATCGCGGTGTCGCTGCCCGACGACGCGCGTGCGCGCATCGCGGGTTCCGAAACGGATCCGGCGAAGCAGCGCGCTGCGGAACTCGTGCACCTGCGTTGGTTTGCGGAGAACCGCATCCAGCGCGAACTCGAGACCATCGCGGGAGTGGCCGCCGTGCAAGTGCGCGGTGGGCTCGTCGAGGAGATCAAGGTCCGCGTCGATCCGTTCCGCATGGCAGCGCAGGGCCTCGACCCGAACGTCATCGGGACGCGACTCGCTCAGGAAAACCTCAACGCGTCGGGCGGGATGATCCGCGAGGGATCGACCGAGTACCTCGTGCGCACGCTGAACGAGTTCACGGACGTCGAGCAGATCGCCGACCTAGCGATCGTGCGCCGCAACAACGCCGCGATCCGCGTGCGCGACGTCGCGATCGTCGAGCGCACGCACGCCGAGCGCGAGGTCGTCACGCGCGTCGACGGGCGCGAGGCCGTGGAACTGGCGATCTACCGCGAAGCCGGCGCGAACATCGTCGCCGTCGCGGACGCTGTACTGGCGAAGGTCTACGGCACACCCGAGGAGCAGGAACGCGCGCGGAAAGCGGTCGACGATCCCGACTCGGGGAGCGGCGTCGCGGCCTTCGGCGACGAGCAACCCGCGACGCACATCGGGCACCTGCTGCGCAAGGAAGCGCGATTCGAGACGCTCTCGGATCAGTCGACTTTCATCCGCGACTCGATCGAGGACGTGCAGAGTTCGGCCTGGATCGGTGTGCTTTTGACCGTGCTCGCGATCCAGCTCGCGCTGCGCGCACTGCTGCCCACCTTGATCATCAGCGTGTCGATCCCGATCTCGGTGATCGTCACCTTCGTCCCCATGTACATGTGGGGCGTGTCGCTGAACATCATGTCGCTGGGCGGGCTCGCGCTGGGCATCGGCATCGTCGTCGACGCGTCCATCGTCGTGCTCGAGTCGATCCAGAGACGCCGCGACTTGGGTGATTCACCGCTCGACGCGGCCGTGAACGGCACGCACGAGGTCGCGGCCGCGATCGTCGGCTCGACGCTGACGGGCATCGCTGTATTCGCGCCCATCGTGTTCGTGCACGGAGTCGCGGGGCGCATCTTCGGCGACCAAGCGTTGACCGTCGTCTCGTCGGTGTCAGCGTCGCTCTTCGTGGCGATCTTCTTCATCCCCGTCCTCGCTT
>JAYTBY010000136.1:0-4583 GCA_043736755.1 Planctomycetota bacterium
CGACTGCGCTGGCGCGGCGACGACCCCGAAGTCGTGCTCGTCGTGCGCGCTGCCCGCGCGGGAATGGGCAGCACGCCGCTGCGCCGCGTGCGCGTGCGCGCGGGTTCGCCGCAGCTCGTGAGGCTCGGACTCGACGGCGCGCGCGCGACCGAGGGCGACGTGCCGATACTCGGTGATCTCCCGATCGTCGGAACCGCGCTCAATGGACGGCCTCGGCGCGATTTGGGCCGATTCCTCGTGGATTCAGCGGGAAACGGTGTGTTCGAGGATCCTTGGCTGCTCGTCGGTCGCGAGCCGGAGGGGCCCGCGTCGGGCTTCACCGCGTTGACGCCGACCCTCGGGGTCGTCGAGGGTTCCGCACGTGATTCGGCGGCCGAACGCGCTTGGCTCGAAGTGCGCGCGTTGGATGCCGACGGTCGGCCATTGCCCCACGCACTCGTGACTTTCAGCGCGGCCGAAGGGGGCTTCCGCGAGGATCACACGACCGGTCCATCGGGCATCGCTCACGCGTTGGCGATTCCGCCCGGATCCGTACTCGTCGCCATTTCGGCGCGCGACGCTTCCGCTCCCGTCGCGACGCGCCGACTCGAAGTCGAGCCGGGCGCGCGCCTGACCTTCGACCTCGTGCTTCCACGAACTCCTAGCGCGCGCGTGCGCCTCGTCGATGCGGCGGGCGAGCCGCGCGCGGGCTGGCTCGTCGAGCTGCGGGACGATGCCGGATCGACACTCGCGCGGGCAGTCGTCGACGGCGAAGGTCGTTGCACGCTGCCGATCGAGAACGGCGGTCCCGTCGCACTCCTCGCACGCGCGGATCCGACGGGCGCGGGTGTGGTCGTCGAACCCGCGCTGCTCGCGCACGAATTCGAGCAAGTTCTCGGTGCCACGTTCGCGCCGCACGAGCGTTCGCTGCGCGTCGTCGTGCGCGGCGAAGGATCGGCCGGCGCCGTCGTGCGCGTCGCACGCGCCGATTCGGGCGAGGCGCTCGACGCCGCGCCGATGGACGACCCCGAACTCGCAGGCACGGATCGGCATGCCTTTCGCGCGCGTGGTCTCTCGCGCGGAATGCACCGCGTCCTCGTCGGCGCTCCGACGCGCGGTTGGGTCGACGCTGGATTCGTCGAGATCAGCGGCGGACGCGGGGCCGAAGTCGTCGAAGTCGACCTCGGTGCGCCGGCGCGCCTCGCGCTCGCTAGGGGCGCCGCTACGCGCTTACGCCTCGTCGCGCACCGCGCCGGGATGAGGATCGTTTCGCCCGACGTTCGCGCGGCCGACGGTGCGACACTGATGGCCGCGCCAGGCTCCTACGAGTTGCTCGTGGAGCGCAGCGACGTCGCCGCGACCATGCGCACGATCGAGCTCGCGCCGGGTGCCGCGTCACGGGTGGAGTGATCCCACCTGAGGTGCGGGGCAGGCTCGATCCTCGTCCGTCGAGGAACGAAGCGTTGTCGTCTGAACGGGCTTGGTCCGTTCCTGAGATGCTGAACTCCGAGTCAGGCTCGTTCATCAGCGAAGAACGAGCCTGGCTCGAACATCAACCGCTGGCGCGGACTTTCACGTTCTCGCCGACCCAGTTCAGCATGGGGCGCAGCTCGTCGAAATCGGTGTGGCGCATGCGCACCCACGCGTTCGACATGTAGCCGCCTTCGACCGAGCCCGTGGCCGAACCCGGCGGGGGGAAGTGCGAGTCGAGGATCCAACGGCCGTAGCGCGACTTCATCGCGTCGACGCCTTCGTAGCTCGCGATGCGACCGTCGCGATCGGGACGGAGCGCGATCATGCCCCCTGAGAATTCGCGCGACGGACGCTTGGTGATGCGGCCGTTGACGATCGCGTTGGCCCACTCGGCGTAGAGGTCCATGCCGTTCGCGGCCGAGTAGAGATCCCACACGCGGACGCCCGGAGGACGGCAGCCGATCTCGCTGAACTTCAGGCCTTTCGGGCCGAAGAACCACTCCATGTGCGTCGCCGACGTGCCGATGCCGAGCGCTTGGATGACTTGTTGGCCCATGCGCTTCACCTCGTCGTACGACGAATCCGCGATGCGGTTCGTGACCAGGATCTGCGGCGAGATCCAGCGCGTGCGCATCGCCTCGAGCACGTTCGGGAAGTAGTGGCATGCGAAGTCGGCGACGACTTGGCCCTCGACCGCGAGCGTGTCGTAGAAGCCCTCGTGCCCTTCGATGAACTCCTCGACCGCGACCGCCGCGCCGCGATCGACTTGCGCGTCGCGGATCGTGCGCTCGAGCTCCTCCTCGTTCGCAGCGCGATACGTGCCCGACGCACCGGCTGCGGCGCGCGGCTTCAGGATGACGGGGAAACCGACCTGGCTCGCGAACGCCCGCACTTCGTCCACGCTCGACGTGCCGATCGATTGCGCGCACGCGACGCCGGCCGCGCGCAGAGCATCCTTCATCGCCGGCTTGTCGCGGCAGAGGAACGCGGTGCGCGTGCTCGTTCCCGGGATGTTGCACGCTTCGCGCACTTTGGCGGCGGTCTCGATGTGCGCTTCGACTGTCGTCTCCATGCGATCGACCCAGCCGCGCGCCTGGATGCGCTTCACGGTGTCGTGCATGGACTCGAGATGCGTGACGGAGCGGACTTGCTCGTACGCGCTGAGCCAACCCTTCAGCTCCGAGTCGAGCGCATCGATCGAGCTCTCACCGATGCCGGTGACACGCGCGCCGACTTGATGGAGAGCGCGCACGAAATCACGCTGGTTCCGGGGAAAGGCGGGCTCGACGAAGATGACGTGCATGGGGGGGCTCTACGGGGACTTGGAGCGCGGGAGGATAGCGGCCAGTTCGCACTTCTACTCCGACTGCCCAGCTACGACCGGATCCGCGGTCGGCGGACGGTGGCTCTCGCAGCGCGCGAGCGGCCGATTCGACGACGGACTACTCTTTCAACTCGACGATGGGCTCGCCTGCTCGCAGAAGCCGCTCGATCGTGGGCCATGCGTTCTCGAGCGATCGTTGAAGTCGCTGGTTCGAGGAATTGCCGAGCGTGATCCAGAGGATCGCTGGCGGCGGACCGAGGCGTAGAACCAAGTCGACGAAGTCCGAGTCCTTCGTCAGGACGATCGCTCCCGCTTCGCGTGCGGCCAGGAAGATCTGGCGATCGCGCGCGTCGCGAAGGCCCAGCGCCGTCAGTGGAACGGCCTCGACTCCGAAGCGGACGGACGACCACTCGGCGAACGCCGGTGCGATCTGTGCGTCGATCCAGATCTTCACGCCGCCAGAGTCGGGTGTCCCACGCGCTGGCTTGCGTAGCGCAGGGCCGCGAGGACGTCCTCACGCTCCAGATCGGGAAGTTCTGCGACCACTTGCTCGGTCGACATTCCACTCGCCAGGAGGTCGAGCACGTCGACCACGCGGATGCGCATGCCTCGAATACAAGGACGGCCCCCGCATTGCTCCGGGTCGGACGTGATGCGCTTGAGTAGGTCGTCCATCGAGGTGCCTCGTCGGCGTCCAGTCTAGCCTCGGCCTCGAGAAGTTGCGCACCCGCTGGTGCTGGCTCGTCGTCTTCGGCCGGCAGTCGTGATTCGCAGCGCGCTCACAACGCCGGCAACCGCCGATACATCTCGACGTACTTCAGGATCTGCCGTTCCCACGAGAAATCCTGCGCCATCCCGTTCTGTTGCAGCCTGCGCCACTGCGCCGGATCGCGATACGTCTTGAGCGCGCTCTCGATCGCCACGGACAGCGCTTGCGCGTCGAAGTTGTCGAACACGAAGCCCGTGCCCTCGCCCTGACGCGGACTCCAGTTCGTCACGGTGTCAGCGAGCCCGCCCGTCTTGCGCACGATCGGCACCGTGCCGTACTTGAGCGAGTACATCTGGTTCAGCCCGCACGGCTCGAATCGCGACGGCATCAGGAACATGTCGGATCCGGCTTCGATCCAGTGCGCGAGGTCTTCGTCGTAGGCCTTGCGATACGCGACCTTCGTCGGGAACGCGTTCGCGAGCCACTCGAAGTACTTCTCGTAGCGCTCTTCGCCGCTGCCTTGAACGACGAGGCGCATGTCCTCGCGGCGCAGGAAAACGGCCAGCGAATCGTGCAGGAGGTCGAACCCCTTCTGCGCCGTCAGTCGCGACACGATGCCGAGCACCGGTGCGCGCTCCGTCGGCGGGAGCTCCATGCGTTTCAGGAGTGCTGCCTTCATGCGCGCTTTGCCCGATAGATCGCCGGGCGTGAAGCGGTGGGGGATCCGCGTGTCCGTCGCCGGATTCCACACGTCGTAGTCGACGCCGTTCAAGACGCCGAACAAGTGGTCGTCGCGGTCCTTCAGCATGCCCTGCAGGCCCATGCCGAGTTCATCGCCCTGGATCTCCTTCGCGTAGGTGCGGCTCACCGTCGAGAGCGCGGTCGCGTACGTGATCCCGGTTTTCAGGAAGCTGACGACGCCGCGCTTCACGTCCTCTTGCCACAAGAGATGACGCTCGTTCGCGAGGTTGAGGTCGTGCAGCACGCTCAGCGGGAAATTGCCCTGGTACCCGTTGTTGTGCAGCGTCAAGAGCGTCCGCGTCTTCGCGAACAGCTTGTCCCAACCGTAGACGGTACGCAGGTAGAGCGGCGCGAGCG
>JAYTBY010000137.1:0-2083 GCA_043736755.1 Planctomycetota bacterium
GCGAACGGTCGCCTCTTCATAGCTGACTCGGGCAACCACCGCGTCAGCGTCTTCGCACTCGACGGCAAGTTCGAGCGCGTGCTCGGCCGCCGCGGATTCGGACCCGGACAGTTGCTCGCTCCGAACGATGTCGCCGTCGATGCGTCCGGTCGCGTGTTCGTCGCCGACCTCGGCAACCAACGCATCGCGCGCTTCGAGGCCGACGGAACCTTCGGGAAGAGCTGGGGTGGACTCGGACCGTTCGCTGGTCTCTTCCACGCGCCGTGCGGCATCGCCGAACGCGACGGTCGCGTGTTCGTCGCCGATCGCGACAACCATCGCGTCCAAGTGTTCGATGGCGAAGGCAAGCCCGACTACGAGTGGGGCATCCACGCCGTGCGGCCGCGCGAAGGCGGCGGAAAGCTGCACTATCCGAGCGACGTCGCGCTTGCGCGTGACGGAAGGTTCGCGGTCGTCGTCGAGAGTCTCGAAGGCCGCGTGCAGTTCTTCGGCGTCGCGAGCGATGCCAACGTGAGCCCGCCGGAAGTCGACCGCAGCGCCGCCGCGCACTACGAAGGCGGCTGCGACGTTTCGGGCGACCTGCTCGCGATCCTCGAACCCGCAGGGCCGTCGGTGTCGATCTTTGACCTGGCGCATCCGACGCCGATCGAGATCACGCGCTTCGGTCGGTCGGGTATCGCCGCGGGCAAGATGCTCGTGCCGGCCGATGTCGAGTTCGCGGCCGATGGCCAGAGCGTGTGGGTGTCCGAGCCGATGCTCCACCGTTTGTCGCAGTACGCGCTGACGTACGCGCCGGGCGACATCCTGCGCTTCGATCCCTTCATGGCGAAGTTCGTGCGCGCGCTGCAGCTCGACGAATTGCCCAACGTGCCCGGAACGCCGTGGCCGACGGAGCCGACGGCGCTCGAACTCGGACCGGACGGACGCATGTACGTCGCGGACCGCGCGAACGGGCGTGTGCTCGTGTTGACACCCGACATGGCCTTCGAACGTGTGCTCGGTTCGGCGGGAACGGGTGAAGGCAAGTTGCTCGAGCCGACCGCGATCGTCGTCGAGGCGAACGAGAGCGCGGGGGTCGCCGACAGGGAATGGCAGCCGAGCACGGCGGGCTCGCGCGTGCGCGTCGCCGACGCGCGTGCGCGGAAGATCGAGACGTGGTGGAGCGGGTGGTCCGATCGCAGTGGCAGCGAATGCCCCCCGCTCGGGAATCTCGCGCGGAACCTCGGCTTCATCTCGATCCCGAGCGCGTCGGGCCCGGACGCGCGGCCGTTCGGGATGGCCGCAGACGGCGCCGGCGGCCTGTGGGTCTCGCTCGAGGACGCGCACGCCATCGTGCGACTCGACGGTGAAGGTCGCGTCACGACGACGCTCGGCGCGGACGCGGTCGGCGGGCTCGGGAAGCTCCAGTGGTTCCACCCCGAGGGCCTCGCGCGCGCCGCGGACGGCTCGATCGTCGCGATCGACGCGGGGAACCATCGCTTCCAGGTCTTCGACGCGAACGGCGCATTTCGCACGGCGTGGGGATCGCGCCTCTTCCTGGAACCGATCCTGAAGGCCAACTAGGGGCCGCGATGTCCGCACGACACCTCCGAGTCCTCGTCGCGTCGAGCGCGCTGGCCCTCGCCGGCTTGACGCTCGGCACGGCGACTCCGCGTGCGAGCGAGGTGCGCAAGCTCACGTCGAACGGCGGACGTTATGTGCTCGAAGTGACGGAACCCGAGGGCGGTTTCGTGCGCGGCAAGCCGCTCACGTTCGACGTGCGCATCGCGCGCGCGGACGATCCGACCAAGAGGCCGCCCGTGTGGCTGCTCGTCGACGCCGACATGCCCGAGCACTTGCACGGGACGAATCGCGTGCCGCACGTCGAAGGTCGCGCGGACGGCACGTTCCGCGTCCACAACCTCTATCTACACATGCCCGGTTGGTGGGAGGTGTTCCTCGACGTCGTCGAGAGCCCGTGGACGGAGCGCACCCAATTCCGCGTCGAAGTCGAGTGATGCGCGTCACCCCATTCCTCCTCGCGAGCGTGCTCGTGCACGCTCTGGCGAGCTGCGCGGGTCGCTCCGACGTCGGGGAAAAGCGC
>JAYTBY010000138.1:0-4579 GCA_043736755.1 Planctomycetota bacterium
CGAGGAACGGACCGAGTCCGCTTCCACCGCGTCCTCGTCCGCCGCCTCCCATGCGCTTCGCGATACTGAGGATCACGATCATCACGATGAGCATCAGGAACACGACACCACCGGCCGCCGCGCCCTTCTTCTTGCCCTGCAACGCGGGCACGGAATCGACGCCGCCTTCGACGACGCCGATCATCGACTCGACACCAGCGCGGACGCCCGCGCTGTAGTCCTTCGAACGGAACTTGGGCGCGATCACGTCGCGGATGATGCGCCCCGAGATCGAGTCGGTCAGTGCGCCCTCGAGCCCGTTCCCGACTTCGATGCGGATCTTGCGATCGTCGCGCGCGACGAAGAGCAGCGCGCCGTCCTTGCGCTCGGCCGTTCCGACACCCCATCCGCGCAACACGGCGAGCGTCGCCTGCTCCAGCGATTCACTCGCCAGCGTGGGAATCGTCAGCACGGCGATCTGGTGGCCCGTGCGCTGTTTCCATTCCTCGAGCCGCGCTTCGAGAGCGCTCTCGTCGGCGGACGACAGGATGTCCGCCAGGTCCGTCACCCATCCGTCGTTCTTCGGGACGCGGAATTCGACCGCGGTCGAAGCGGTGGCGAGCACGGGAATCGCAGCCGGACCCGGCTCCTCGCGGCCTCGCGGCTCGGCGAGGAGTGTCGACTCCTCGATGAGGCTCTCCACGCGCTCGAGGGCCGCGAAGTGCGGCGCCGCGAAAGCCAGCGACATCGCCAACGCGAGTGCGATCACTTGCCGGTGCCGCTCGCCCCGAAGTCGATCTTGGGCACCGCGCGCTCCTCGGGAGTCGTCGATTCGAGCTGCGGAATGGCTTGGAAATTGAACATCCCCGCGAGCATGCTGCCCGGGAACGTCACGGTCTTCGTGTTGTAGAGCTGCACGCTCGTCACGTAGTCGCCGCGTGCCGCTCCGATGCGGTTTTCAGTGCCCTCGAGTTGGTCCTGCAGCGATAGGTAGTTCTGCGTTGCCTTCAAGTCCGGGTACTTCTCCGCGACGAGCAAGAGCCGCGACAGCGCGCCGCCCAACTGACTCTGTGCGTCGAGATAGCGCTTCAGCGCCGCCGGGTCCGAAGTCACGTCCGCAGGAAGTTGGACCTGGCCAACGCTCGCACGCGCCGCCGTGATCGATTCGAGCGTCGATTTCTCGAAGTTCGCGGCGCCCTTGACGGTCTCCACGAGCTGCGGGATCAAGTCGGCGCGCCGCTTGTACTGGCTGTCGAGCAGCGCGAACTTCGCCGAGACGTCCTGCTTCTTCGAGGCCAGGCCGTTGTACGCGCCGACTCCGATGACTGCCGCGATCACGAGGATCGCGATCAGCCCGAGGCCGATCACGAGACCGATGGACAAACTGCCGCGGCGCGCGGACGACGACGGACGGAACGTGCGGGGACGAACGATCATGGGAGACTTCCTCGAGGGGACGATCCGCAGAGTATGCGCTTCGCCCCGCGGGATTCAGCGTCCTTCCACTCGTCGTCGCGAAAGTGCGACGAGCGGACCGATCGCGAGTCCGCTGGCCGTGCCGTCCGGCACCTCGAGGCGCAGGACGTCTTCCTTCCTCTTGTTGGTGAAGTTGACGCGTGCGAGGCGGGTCCAGCCGCGCGACGGCCCCGGCGGCAGCGTGACTCTCTGTGCGCGGCGCGGGTCGATCGGAATCGTGAATCGGAGCTCGCCGTGCGGTTCAGCGACGGGCTCGAGCCAGATCCACAGGTCGTGAGCACCGGTCTCGGCAGGCTTCATGGACCAGCTCGCGTTGCCGCGCTTGCCGGCTGCGAGAGTCGAGTACGGGATGGCCGCGTCGACGTCCTCGAAACTGCCGGAATCGTCGAACAATTCGGCCTGTTCGGCTGCCGCTCGCCACGCGACGCCATTCCGCCACGGAAGTGTCGCACGGGCATAGTACGGCGCATCGATGCCTTGGTAGAGGACGTCGGCCAGTGCTCCCTCCCGTGCGGTCAACGCGGCGTAGTTCGTGACGAGCTCGCCGCCGAACGGCAGGACGCGGGCTGTCCCGAGGCTCTCTGTGAAAGCCTCGGCCGTCGTGTTGTCGTCGAGTGCGCGCCACAGTCCCGCGCGTCCGGGTTTCTCCGACATCCACGCGCGGACCGGTGCTGGCACGTTCGCCGCGCCCTCGGTCAGGGCGAGGAAGTCGAGAGGCTCCGCACCGCTCGGCCACGCAAACCGTGGATCGGCCGCGACCCATCCCACGACCAGGTTCTTGTCGTACGCGCGCAACTCCTCGCGCCATGTGCCGAGTTCGACCGTGGCGGCATCCACGACCTGACGCACGACGGGATCGAGCACTTCCTCGGCCGTGAACGCCGTCATCCCGTTCCACAGGACCACGCCGTCCACCTCCGCGGCTTTCACGAGGTCCAGCGCGAACCCGCGCGCCAGAGTTCGGACCTTGGCGTCGCGCGAATCCAGACGATCCTTCGTCCCCGCGGCGAGCGGGAGTTTCGCGGGCACGGCGGGGTCGATGGTGAGCGTCCCGTCGACCGCGACCAGCACTTCGAGCCCGGCTCGGTGTGCTTCGAAGACGATTTCGCCGAGCACGTCGCGACCCGGGAACGCCAGGGACTCGGTGAATCCAGCCGTCACGAGCGTGGGGGACGGAGCGATCGTGCGGCCCTGCTCCCAAGCGATCACGACGACCGCGTTGAAGCCGATCTCGGCGATCCGATCGATCGCCGCCGCGATCGTGCGTGAACTCCCGAGGACGTCGATCTCGGACGGCCGCACGACGAGCGCGCGCAGTTCGACGGGTTCGAGGAGGCCGGCGGAATCCTGGACCGTCGCTCCGGTGAGCGCGAGCGCGAGGGAGGCGATCATGGGCTCATTCCAACCGGATCGGGGCTCGCCGCCAACCCTCCGGAAGCGAGTGTGTGCTTGACCGACGGGGCTCGTGCCCCGACGCTCGCTGAGTCGAATCATGACGAACGAAACCACCCTCGCGATCGGCGTCGACGGCGGCGCGAGCGGTGTGCGGGCGCTCGCGGTGCGACGAGGGGACGACGGACTCCTCGCGGCGGCGGGCGGGATCGCGCGGCGTGATCACGTCCCATTCGATGCAGCGGACATCGTGAGCCAGCGTGCGGAGGCCGACGATCCCCGGCACGACGAGCGGGAGATCGGTGCGGCGCGGGAGCGTCGGATCGCCACCGTAGAGGTCGTCGAGGAAGCCGCAGGGGATGCCCGCCTCGTCGCGCTCGGCCTCTGCTGGCCGGGGCTCAAGACGCGCGATGGGCGCGGCGTGCTCATCATGCGCAACGGGCCTCGCGATCCGCGGTTGCTCGACGACATCCAGCGTGATCTCCGCGAGAGAGGTTTCGAGCTCGCGCGGCCCATGCCGCGGCTCGGGAGCGACGGCGTCGCCGGGGCGATGGGCGAGCGCTGGTCCAACACGGGACTGCTGCGCGACGCGCGGAACGCGCTGTACTTCGCCGGCGGCAGCGGGCTTGCCGAAGCCGTCGTCGTCGACGGTCGCGTGCTCGCCCTCGACGAGCTGCTCCAGCCTCTCCCGAAAGCGTTCGAGCTTCCGTACCGTTCGTCGCAGCCGTGGCGCAGCTCCCGGAACGACACGAAAGCGCGGCCCGCTCACTTCGAGGACGTCCTCGCGCCCGGTCGTTGGTCCGGACCGCACGCGTTCGTGGCCCCTCTGGCGACCGTCGGGTTCCCGAGCGGTCGCGTCGACTGGATCGCGACGTTCCGCCGCGATCCCGCCGGCGCAGAGCGGCTGCTCGACGTGGCCTCGAGTGCGCTGGTCGGCTACATCCAGGATCGGATGCGACGACTTCGCGAGACCGCCGGCATCGTGCCCGATCGAGCCGTCGTCGGAGCTCGCCTCGGAACGTTGCTCGCTCACCCCGACCTGCACCGCGTGTTCCGTGATCCCGTGCGCGAAGGCCTCGAGCGCGCAGGGCTGTCCCCTGACTTCGTACGCGGCTCGACACTCCTCGAAGCGCCGTGCTTCGGCGCCGCTGCTCTCGCGCTCTGCCTCCAGGACGAAGCGTGCCCGAGCTGAGCCGATTCAGCGCGCTCGACTGGACCGTCGTCGCGAGCATCCTCGCGGTGACCACGCTCGTCGGCGCGGTCCTCGGCAAGCACGCGAACCTGCGCGACTATTTTCTCGGCGGCCGCAAGGTGCCTTGGTGGGTCGTCTCCGCCTCGATCATCGCGACCGAGATCAGCGCGGTGACCATGGTCGCGATCCCTTGGACCGTTTACCGACCGGGCGGCGACATGACGTCGCTCTCGCTGCTCGTGATCGGTTCGATCCTGGCGCGCCTCGCGATCGCGTGGAAGCTCGTCCCGCTCTACTTCGCGCGCGAGGTCTACAGCCCCTACGACCTCTTCGGTGAGCACCTCGGCGAGGGCGCGCGGCGCATGGCGAGCGCGCTCTTCGTGGCCGGCAGCATCCTGTCGCAGAGCGCACGCGTGTATCTGACCGGTCTCGTGCTGGAGGTCGTCCTGCACGAGGAGCTCCAAGCGATGGCCGCCGCCACGGGGCTTCCGTCGCTCGCGATCTCGGTCGGCATCGTGTCGTTGTTCGCCGTCGCGTGGA
>JAYTBY010000139.1:0-2079 GCA_043736755.1 Planctomycetota bacterium
GCTACACCCTCGAGGCCGGCGAAACGCTAGGAATCGTCGGGGAATCGGGCTCCGGCAAGTCGGTCGCGCACCTCGCGATCCTCGGACTCTTGCCGCCGAACGCGCGCATCGAAGCGCGCCGTTTGACCTTCGCGGGTCGCAAGCTGGCCTCGCTCACCGAGGACGAACGCCGCGCGCTGCGCGGCCGCGCAATGGCCATCGTGTTCCAAGACCCGATGAGCTCGTTGAACCCGCTGCTCCCGATCGGCTTGCAGCTCAGCGAAGTCCTCGAAGTCCACGAGGACATGCCGCGACGCGAGGCACGTCGACGCGCCGCGATGGCGCTCGGCGAAGTCGGGATCTCCGACCCCGAGTCGCGCCTCGACGTGTTCCCGCACGAGATGTCGGGCGGGATGCGGCAACGAGTCGGGATCGCGATGGCGCTCCTGCTCCGACCGAAGCTCTTGGTGGCGGATGAACCGACGACCGCGCTCGACGTGACGATCCAAGCACAAGTGCTCGACTTGTTCCGCGATCTGCGCAAGCGTCACGGCACCGCGATCGTGTTCATCACGCACTCGCTGGGCGTGGTGGCGGGCATCTGCGATCGCGTGCTCGTGATGTATGCCGGCCGCGCGGTCGAGAGTGCTTCGGTCGACGACCTGTTCGCCCATCCGTTGCACCCGTACACGCGCGGGCTGCTCGCCAGCGTTCCGCGACTCGATGGTGATGTGACGCGGCCGCTCGCGGCGATCCCGGGAACACCCGCATCGCTCGCACGATCGAGCGCGTCGTGCGCGTTCGCACCGCGCTGCACGCTCGCCGACGATCGTTGTCGCAGCGTGCGACCCGAGCTCGAATTGCACGCCTCGACGCAGCGCGCGGCGTGCTTCCACGCGGGTTTCGTCGGGGTACCTCGATGAGCTTGCTTCGAGTCCGCGATCTGACCGTTCGTTTCCCCGTGCGCGGTCGTGGCCTCTTCACGAAGCCACGCGGCTGGATCCACGCGGTCGAGAGCGTGTCGTTCGATCTCGAACGTGGCGCAGCACTCGGCCTCGTCGGCGAATCGGGTTCGGGCAAGTCGACGACGGCGCGCGCGATCGTGGGTCTCCTCCGTCCGACATCGGGCTCGGTGAGCCTCGACGGCGTCGAGCTCGCGCAGATGAGCGCACGCGACCGTCGCCCCTTCCGTCGCCGGATCCAGATGGTGTTCCAGGATCCGACGGGCTCGCTCGATCCGCGCCTGACCGTCGGCGCGATCGTGGCCGAGCCACTCGCGATCCAAAGCGTCGGCACGCGCCGCGACCGTCGCACGCGCGCCGCATCCCTGCTCGAGTCCGTTGGCCTCGACGCGACCGCGATGGAGCGTTTCCCGCACGAATTCAGCGGCGGACAGCGCCAGCGCATCGGGATCGCGCGCGCACTCGCGCTCGAGCCAGATCTGCTCGTGCTCGACGAACCCGTGAGCGCGCTCGACGTGTCGGTGCAGGCCTCGATCGTCAACTTGCTTGCTGATTTGCGCGTTCGACTCAACCTCTCCTACCTCTTCATCGCGCACGACCTCGCCGTCGTGCGCCACGTGTGCGAACGCGTCGCCGTGATGTACCTCGGCCGTATTGTCGAGGAAGGCCCACGCTCCGAGTTGTTCGCGCACCCGCAGCATCCGTACACGCAAGCATTGTTGAGCGCCGTGCCCGAACCGGACCCACGGATCGAGCGCTCACGCGAACGAATCGTGCTCGCCGGCGATCCGCCCTCACCCGCGAATCCACCGAGCGGATGCGCGTTCCATCCGCGGTGCGCGGAGCGGCATCTCGTCGCAGCAGATCGCTGCCGTGTCGAGGTGCCGATCCTCATTTCGCTGCGCGTGACCTCGACCCAGGCAGCCTGTTTCCTGGGGTCGGCTCAGGCGACCAAGACTCGCTGACCCTTCGCTGGTTCGACGCCAGACCCTGCGGCTCTCGGGCTGTGAGGACGGTGAGAGCGGAAAGCCGCGGGGCCGCCAGACTCGGTGCTCCGCTCTCCGCCATTCCCAGTGGATTCCCGAGAGTCCCCCAGCCAAACCGGCCCCTGCTCACCGCCGCGCTGCCGCTCCTGGGT
>JAYTBY010000140.1:0-2078 GCA_043736755.1 Planctomycetota bacterium
CGACGGGTGGCGCGGCTATGGCGGCCTGACCGAGCTGGGGTACGGCCACGTGATTCACAACATCGCCCGCAGCGGTCGGAAGGCACACGAAGAACTGCCGCGAGTGCATCGAGTCGCGTCGCTGCTGAAGCGCTGGCTGCTCGGCACCCACCAAGGCGCCGTGAGCCACAAGCACCTCGACTACTACCTCGACGAGTTCACCTTCCGGTTCAACCGGCGCGCTTCTGCGCATCGCGGCCTGCTCTTCCAAAGGCTCGTCGAGAACGCCGTCGCCCTTCAGCCGACCACGCATCGCCAGCTGGTCGACGGAGCCGCTCCCTCGACCCCGACCACAAGGGCTCGTGGGTCTGGGATCTGAGGGGATACCCATTTCCCCGAATTCAGGCCTTGGGCTTTCCCAGGCGCGAGACTCCCGCCGGGAGATGGGCCACCAGGAAGGCGGCCAGGCGCTCGTGGTCGGCCGCGCGCGGATGGGTGCGGCGCCAGGCCAGGACCATCCGTCGGCCGGGGGGCCGACCGGAGAAGGCGCGGACGGCGACGTGGGAGCGTGCTTCTTCGTCCTCGGCGACTGCGAGTCGGGGGAGGAGGGTCACGCCCATTCCAGCCGCGACCATATGGCGCAAGGTCTCGATGCTCGTGGCGCGGAAGTCGGCCCCGTCGCTCGGGTGCGCACCGGCTTCGCGGCAGATGGAGAGGGCTTGATCGCGCAGGCAGTGCCCTTCGTCGAGGAGCAGAACGCGCTGGCCGTGGAGGTCGTCCTCGGAAACGGTCGCGCGCTGCGCCAGCGGATGCCCGGGCGGTGTGACGAGCAGGAAGGGCTCCTCGAAGAGCGGTGCGGAGGCGAGCCCCGTCGTGGGCAGTGGCAGAGCGAGGATGCCCGCGTCGAGCTGGTGACGCGCAATCTCGTCGAGGAGGTCCACGGTGCGCAGCTCACGGAACACGAGCGCGAGCTTTGGGAACTCGCGCGCGAGGAGCGGTGCGATGCGCGGCAGGAGGTAGGGCCCGAGAGTCGGGATCATGCCCAATCGGAGCGGTCCGGACAGTGATTCGCGCCCGCGGCCGGCGAGGTCCACGATGCGGTCCATGGCGTCGAGCACGGCCCGCGCCGCGTCGGCGACTTCGACGCCGGTCGCGGTGGGGGCGACGCTCTTGGAGGAGCGTTCGAAGAGCTGCACTTGGAGCGTGGTCTCGACCTTCTTGAGCGCCGCCGAGAGCGTGGGCTGCGTGATGTGGCACGCTGCCGCCGCTCGCCCGAAGTGGCGGTGCTCGGCTAGGGCCACGACGTAGCGCAGCTCGGCCAAAGTGATCGCAGTGACGTCGACGCTGGTCACGAGGGGCGCCATCGAAGCACGTACCCGTCCGAGGTCAAGCATCGAACTCCGGACTTCCATCCGACGATCGAGCGCGTCGATCGGGCCGATGCGCGCATCCGATTCGTACCGCGGGCCGTAACGGGCGACAGTGTTCGGACGCGGCGGCTCCTCCGGGAACGCACGGCGCCCGCGTGGGCGCTGGGAGCGGGCCGTGGCCTCACCAAGAGAACAACGCGCGCAAGCGCTATCCCTCCCCAAGCGGGAGGAAAAGGATCGATCCCATGCTCACCGTCGGAGACAAGCTCCCCCAGTTCGACTTGACCGCCTGCGTCAGCCTCGAGAAGGGCAAGGAGTTCAAGCAGATCACGAACCAAACGAACAAGGGCAAGTGGCTGGTGCTCTTCTTCTGGCCCAAGGACTTCACGTTCGTGTGCCCGACCGAGATCGCCGAGTTCGACAAGGCCTCGCCGAAGTTCGGCGAGCGCGATGCGGTCGTGATCGGCGGCAGCACGGACAACGAATTCAGCCACCTCGCGTGGCGCAACGATCACAAGGACCTCAAGGGGCTCAAGATCCCGATGATCCACGTCAGCCCGAAGTTCGCGAGCGAACTGGGCATCCTGCACCCGAAGGCGGGCGTCGCTCTGCGTGCGACGTTCATCGTCGACCCGGAAGGCGTGATCCGCTGGGTCTCGGTCAACGATCTCTCGGTCGGCCGCAACGTGGACGAAGTCGTGCGCACGCTCGACGCGCTCCAGACGGACG
>JAYTBY010000141.1:0-10259 GCA_043736755.1 Planctomycetota bacterium
CTCGGCTACGTGTTCGCACACGGCGACGCGCGCGACGATACGGATCCGGTGCGGCGCTACGACGAACTCGAGTCGCGCTCCGTCGAGCCGCTCGAACTCGGCGGCGAAGGCGAAGTCGCCGCGTTGCGCATCACGCCGGACTCCGAAGCCGTTCGCGGCCTGCGCGAGGAACTGCGGAGTCGCATCGTCGGACAAGTCGGTCCCACTCTGTTCTCGCGCGAAGAGCTCGACGCCGTCCTCTTCGATCGCATGCCGTTCGACGCAGGCCCGATCGAAATCCGGATCGCCCGACGTGGGGCCGGCTGGCACGTCGAACGCCGCACGAAGAGCGGCGTCAGCGCCGAGACCTTCCCCGATCTGCCGCCGCGCTACGGTCGGCTCATGGATCGCTCCCTCGAACGCGCACCGCAGCTCCAGGACCCGATGTCGGCGCCGCTGACGGCGAGTGGGGCCCAAAAGGGCGTCTTCGCGCCGCGACCGCAAGGCCTCGGGACCGCACATGCGCTGGCGTGGTCGCGAGCGGAACGAATCGTCGCACGGAGCGCCACTTCGCTGCTGGAGCGCTACGGCGCTCTCGAGGCCGCTCATGCGAGCATGACGGAGGAAGTCGTCGGTCCGACCTCGACGGTCCGGGTGAAGATCGAGGAATTCGCCGCGGAACGCGCCGCGCTGACCGCCGAACTCTGGACGATCTTGACGCACGCGATGGAACAGGACGAGGTCGTGCGCGTCATGCAACGGGACTTCGACCGCGCGGTCTTCCCCTACGGCGACCAAGTCTTCGACATCACAATGACGCGGGAAGGCGAGGGCTTCCGCCTCGTGGAACGCAGCGCCGACGGCCACTTCGACGGGAGTTTCTGGGTCAAGGAATTCCCCGCGCGCATGCGGCGATTGTTGGAACGCCCGAAGTGAAGCGCGGTTGATGAACGAGCCTGGCTCGTTCATCAACCGGCGCCATCGGTACGATTCGCGGACCATGAGCCGCGTCGCCATCTGGATCACGTTGGCCGTCGTGCTCTTCGTGGGGAGCTTCGGCGCGGCGGCGTACGTCTGGCATAGCGCGCAGAACGCGCTCGTCGTCGTCGACACGCGCGAGATGCTCGGACATCCGGCGCAGACGCCCGAGCAGCGGATGCGGTCTCTGCAAACGCTCGAGCTCTTGGAACGAGACACGGCCGGACCGTTTCAGCCCTATCGCGCCGTCGCGAGCGCGCACACGCTGGAAGCGTACGGCAGCATCGGTGGCTGGAGCGTCCGCGGGACGGTACGGCCTTTCGTCGGCGAACTCGCGGCGTTCGAGGCCGAGCTGTGGACGAGGCTCGCGCGCGACCTCGACGCGGAACGCGTTCGCGAGCTGGTCGCCGACGGCTTCGCCCTCGATGCGTTCCCGTTCGGCCGGGCGCAGTACGAGTTCTCGATGTCGAGCCTCGGAACGAACGATCGCTCGACGTTCGAGATCGTCGGATCGGCGGGCAAGAGGACCGTCACCGGCGTGCTGGGGTTCGACGCCGCGCTCGCAGCGGTCGTGATGAGGTGAGCGGTTGATGAACGAGCCTGGCTCGTTCATCAACTCATGCGGTCAGGATCTCGACGTCGTCCTTCGTCAGGTACAGCGAGTGCTCGTACTGCGCGACCATCACGCCTTCATCCTCGACGAGGGGCGGGTAGCGCACGAGTGAGCCTTGGCGCGCGAGCTTCGTGATCGTGTCCTCGACGGCGTCGCGGTCGAGATGGTTGAAGTAGCGGCGAGCGATCGGGAGGCCGCGCCAGGCGACGATCGCTTCGAGCACGGCGCGGTCGCACGCTTTCGCCTTCGTCGGCGGGCGCACCATCATGAAGACCTCGGCCTTGCCGGCTTCGCGGATGTAGCCCTTGCCGGTGCTCGCGAACGGCTCGATCGCGAAGACCATGCCGGCCTTGAACGTGCCGGCGCCGCGCTCGGCGTAATTCGGGATCTGCGGCGCGGTGTGCACTTTCCAGCGCGCGAGACCGTGACCGGTCAAGTTGCGCACGGGCTGAAAACCGGCTGCGACGATCGTGCGCTCGATCGCGGCGCCGACGTCGCCGACCGGGCAACCGTCCTTGACGGTCGAGATGGCGGCCGCGAGCGCGTTCCTCGACGACTCGATGAGCGGCGTCCAGCGCTTGTCGCTCGACAGATCGACCGTCGCCGCCGTGTCGGCGATGTAGCCGTCGACGTGGACGCCGATGTCCACCTTGACGCAGTCGCCTTCGGCGTACGCCTGCTCGTCCTCAGGGTGGGAGCAGTAGTGCGCGGCGACGAAATTACGGCTCGATTGCGCCGGGAAACCGGGCTGCGCGCCGCGCTCGCGGATCTTGTCCTCGATCGCCTCGAGGACGCTCCGGATCGTCACTCCGGGCTGGATGCCCGTCTTGGCCCACTCCCGACACTCGGAAGCGATGCGGCCAGCCTTGCGAAAACAGTCGAGTGCGTAGTCGTCCACGCGGTGAGGATACGCAGCCGCCGCGAACCCGTCCATTTCAAGCGGCGAACCAATCCGTCCGATAGAAGACTCGTGAAGGTCTCTCGCCTCGCCCTGCTCGCGCTCCTCGTCGTCGCCAACGCGTGTCAGGTCACGACGACGAGCAACCCTCCCGGGCTACCGGATGGAGCGCTCTTGCGTTCATCCGCCGTCCGTGCGTGGGACGTCGTCGATGCCGCTGCGATCGCCGGATTCGTCGTGCGGTTCGAAGAACCCGGAGCCAAGGGTCGCGCATGGTTCAGCGTGCGCAACCCCTCCTCCCAGGAGATCGGGATCGTCGACGTCGCGGGTCGCGCATGGCGCTATCGGCCGCACCAGCGTGAGCCCGAATGGCTGGGAAGCGGGACCGTCGCTGCCGGCGCGACGCGCATCCTCGGCGCTGGATCCGAAGTCACGCTCGTGGAAGTGCCGATCGAGGCTGTGGCGGAGCGCGTTTCGTCGAAGGACTGAGGCACGCAGCCTGGCCTGGCGGGAACTCTCTTCGTCGTGATCGCGGTCGCGCTCGTCCTGCTCGCTGGCTGGTGCTTCTAGCCAAGCTCCTACTGCGGCAAGTGCCGCATCGACCCACGCGCCGCAGTCCGGCCGGCCAGGCAGGGAAAAGCCTCAATAAAGCCCGCGCGCGGCCCGAAGAGGGCTGAGGTCGCGCTGTGCGGAGTGCGACCGTCTCCCCTCCCGCGTCGTCCCCCGGTCCTCCTCATGATCAAGCTCGAAGCTGGCGAGTTCATCGGCTCCTACCGAGTCGTCGAGTTCCTCGCGCGCGGCGGGTTCGCCCTCGTGTACGTCGCCGAGGACGCGGATGGCCGCAAGGTCGCGCTCAAACTCGGTGATGTCGCTGGTGGCGGTCGTTACGTGACGCGTTTCCTCGAGATCACGAACCAACGTCGTCCCGAGGGCATCAGCCCCGACGAAACGCCGGCCGAGGCCGTGTTCTTCCGCAACGACGGCGTGCGCATCGACTTCCTCGACGTCCACGAGATCGACGACACGTTGCGCGCCGAAGCGGCGCTGCTCGAGCGCGTCAAGAGCCCGAACGTCGTTCAATTGCGCGAGCTGTTCAGCCACGAAGGTCGTCCGGTCCTCGCGCTCGAATACGCGCGCGGCAAGACGATGCGCGAGAAAGTCCGCGCGCTCGAGGGCATTCGCCTCAACTGGTTTCTCACGATCGTGCGCTCGCTCATGAAGCTGAATCGCACCGGGCAGCTCGCCTACCACGGCGATTTGAAGCCCGAAAACGTGCTGATCAAGCCGTCGGGTGCCGTTGTGCTGATCGATCCCGCCGTGCGCACGGCGGATCGCGGCATCGCGACGACGACGCCGCACTACAACCCGCTGCTCCTGCGCGACAGCAAGGCCGACGTGATGGGCATCGGCGTGATGCTCTACGAGATCCTCACCGGCGTCCTGCCGTTCGACGAAGTGCCGTGGCAATATGCTGGCCGCGAACAAGGCGGCGAGGTCGAGCGGATGAGCCTCAGCTACTTCCTGAGCTACGCGCCGCCGAAGGATCTGAATCCGAACACGCCCGAGCCGCTCGCGCGCATCGTGTATCGCTGCTTGACGATGCCCGAGTACGGACTCGCGGAGCTCGAGCGCGATCTGGTCGACTTCCTCCGCAAGGAGTGAGGCCGCGCCGTCGGATGACGAGCTGGCGCGCGGATCTTTGAACCGTGGCAGACTGGTGTGTCCCTTCACCGAGGACTTTCCCCATGCTGCTTTCGATCCGCGCTGCGTTCGTGACTTGCGTACTCGCCCTCACCGGCACTGCACAGGATCGCTACGTCGATCCCGTCGCGGGTAGCAACGCCTTCGACGGTCTCACGCCCGCGACGGCGTGGAGGACGATCGGTTGGGCGAACGTCCAGCTGACGCCGAACATCGGCGCGACGATCCACGTCTTGCCCGGGACCGTGTCCGCCGCGAGCGGTGAGAGCTTCCCGATCACGTTGCGCGGGCACCGGCTCATCGGTGATGCAGGTTCCGCAGCGACGATTCTCACCGCGCCTGCCGGCACGCTCGTCACCCTGTCCCAGTACACGGCGTTCGGCGCGGGCGACTACTCGTCGCCGGAGATCCGTGGTTTCACGATCCGTAATTAGAGCGGCCACGGGATCGTGTTGAATGCGACGTGGATTCCGCTCACGACGACGTTGCGCGACATCGTGATCGAGGACGCGGTCGGGAGCGGATACGGCGCGATCGCCGTCGGTCAGAGTAGTTCGAATCCGGCGCTCACCGTCACGCTCGATCGTGTCGTGGTGAAGCGCTGCTACATCGGTCTGTGGGTGAACGGCGCGAGTACCGGCGGTGCCATCACGATCACCGCGAACGACTGCCAGTTCGTCGATGGATTCCTGGACGGCGCCCACCTCAGCTCGAGTCCCGTCGGAAGCTCGATCACGCTGCGTCGCTGCCGTTTCGGTCGCAACGCGCAGCACGGCATCCACGCTTTTCCGCTGGCGGGCACGACGATCTCGCTCTTCGACTGTTCGATCGTCCGGAACGGCCAGCACGGCGTGCGCATCAGCCCACCGATTTCGGGCACCGCGATCGTGAACCTCGATCGCTGCACGTTGGCGTCGAACATCGGCGCGGGGATCTCGGCCGTCGACGGCACCGCACCATTCGAGATGAGCGTCCAACTGCGAGGGAACATCCTCTTCGGCAACGCGGACGACGTCGATTCGAACGTCGTGACAGTTGCGGCGAGGAACGACGTCGGCGACGGCGACTTCGCCGGAGTGAACGGCAATTTCAGCGCGGATCCGCTCTTCCTCGCGCCGCTCACCGGTGACTTCCGCCTGGCGTTCGGCAGCCCCTGCATCGACGCCGGCGATCCGAGCCTCGCCGCTGGCGGACTCGACGTGACGGAGTCGGAGCGCGTCCTCGACGGCGACCTCGACACGACCTCGAGGGTGGACGTGGGCGCGATCGAGCACCGCACGCTCGATCTCACGACCACCGGTTTGCTCGGATCGCCGCTGCGACTCGAGATCACGGGCGCGCCGGGATCCGCAACGGTCGTCCACTTCTCGCGCACCGGTCTCGCAGCAGGCCAGAGCACACCCTTCGGTTCGCTCCAACTCCCGCCGAACTACGGCCAGCTCTTCGTTGGAGCGATCCCCGCCGTGGGCCCGCTCGTCTTCCAACGACCGATCCCGAACAACCCGCTGCTCCTGGGCCGGACGTTCGGCTTCCAAGCACTCACGGCGTCGGCCGCAGCGCCCCTTGGTTCGTGCTGGAGCAGCGCCGAGGCCGTCACGATTCATTGAGCCCGAGGTGGAGCGACGGTACCGAACGAACGCGGGGGATCTCTCCAACCGGAACGGACAGGTCAGGGGTACGATCGGTTGCGTCGGCGGACCGCAAGCCCAGTGGAATTGGGCTGGAGCGCTCGCCCCATTCGGAGTTTGCCCCATGTTCCGTTCCAGCCTCGTGCGCGTTCTCCTCCTCCTCGCTTGCGCGAGCCTCG
Source organism: Planctomycetota bacterium (assembly GCA_043736755.1). Classification (GTDB taxonomy): domain Bacteria; phylum Planctomycetota; class UBA1135; order UBA1135; genus JAEUHZ01. Next base: position 5,977 of record JAYTBY010000141.1, read on the forward strand.
CGGCCACCGCTCCCGCTCAGACGGTCGTCGGTCGGCTCGCGCGACTCGACGGGCTGCAAGAGGTCCCTTCGGTGGTCACACCCGCGCGCGGCCTCGGCTTCGTCGCGATCGACACGGTGGCGAACACGCTGACGTACCGCGAGGTCTTCGGTGGACTCAGCTCCGCGGAGACTGTCGCGCACATTCACGGCTTCGCAGCAGCCGGAGGCGTCGCGGGCCCCCTGCTCGCCCAAGCACTCGGCTCTCTGAAATGCGGCGTGTGGTCGATGACGGCCGCGCAAACGGTCAGCGTGATGGCGGGCCTCGCCTACTTCAACGTTCACTCCTCGACGAACCCCACTGGCGAGATCCGTGGGCAGATCGATCTCGCGCCCGATCAAGCCACGTACTGCTACGGTGACGGCACCGGGACCGCGTGCCCGTGCGGCAACTTCAGCGCGCCGGGCGACAACGAAGGCTGCCTGCACTCTGGCGGCATGGGTGCGCGCCTGCAGGGCTACTCGGGAAGTACGGCACTGAACCCGAGCATCGCGAACGACCGCCTCGTGCTCCACCTGTTGCGCACACCGCCGAGCACCGCCGTGTTGTTCTTCCAAGGCACGGTTCAAGTGCCCGCCGGAGTCGCGTTCGGCGACGGCCTGCGCTGCGTCACCGGAAATCAGCGTCGGATCGCGCTGAAGCAAACGTGCAACGGTCAGGTCGGCCTGCCGGAACCGGGCGACCTCTCGATCAGCATCGCCGGTGGGGTCGTCCTGCCCGGCGTTTACTTCTATCAGGCTTGGTACCGGAACGCCGTGGGGTTCTGCACGGCCGCGACCTTCAACTTGAGCAACGGCGTCCAGGTCAACTGGGTTCCGTGATATCGAAGGACTCGTCGAGCGAGATCGACGCCTGATACGAAACCGAGAGCGGCGTTGCGTCAGAAGTCGCGACTTCCGCCGCAGCGCCGCTCGAATTGGGTGGGAGCGGCGCCGAATCCACCACGATCCGGCGGTCGAGTGGCGCTCGCCAATCGTGAGCCAGAGCACGTTCATCACTTCCCGATCGGACGGCACGCGCAAGCGTTTCCGTTCGATCGAGAAGTGATGAACGTGCTCTGGCTCACGATTGGTGCGGTCACGGAAGCCACACCGTGCTCCACGCGTTCGTCGCGTTGTACGTCGCCGGTGCGCAGGAACTCTGGTTCCCGTCGCGGTAGATCGCTTGGTAGTGCACCGTTCCGCCCAACGACGAGATGCCGCCGCGCACGGAGATGCGTTCGTTTCCGACCGGCACGCCGAAATCCGTCGTTCCGCCCGTGTGGGTCTCGGTGCCGAGTCGCACCACCAAGCCGCCGACGCAGCGCAAGCCGTTGGCGAAGACCACGCCTTGCACGCCGTTCAGCGTGCCCGTGCCCTGAACGAACGTCACTGCGGCGTTCGCCGGCAGATCGGACGACGAGAGCCAGAAGCTGTCTGCGCTCACGCTCGGCGTGCCCGATGCCGCGAGTGATGCACCCGCTGCGACTTGCACACTGCCGCAGCCGTGCCCGGCGGCACCGGGATTCGCGCACGGGCAAGCGGTACCGCTGCCATCCCCCGCGCAAATCGCGATGCCGGAGTTCGCAGCCGCGAGAGCACGCACGAACGCGTCGAACCTGTTGTTCGTGTCCGAAGTGACCAGGTTCGTCGCGTCACTACAGAACGTGAGAACTCGACCATCGGCCGAGAGTGCCGGGACTCCCGACGTCGAACCGTTCGACTGCGCGCCGCTCGTATCGACGCTCCAGCGCGTGGTCTGGCCGGCGACGAGGTCACGGACGAACACGTCGAAGTTGCCGTTCGTGTCCAGGGGCACGAGGTTCGAACCCAAGCTCTGGAACGCCAAGTGACGCCCGTCCGCCGAGAGGCCGGGCACGTGCGAGAACCCATTCCCCGTCACTCCCGCCGGATCGACGCTCGCGCAGGCCGTCGTACCCGCTCGCCGATCGTGCACGAAGACGTCGAGCAGGTTGTTCGCATCCACGCCGCCCAAGTTCGACGCCCGACTCGCGAAGGCCACGAAACGTCCCGTAGCCGAGATCGACGGGTCGGAGCAGAAGTTGTTCGCCTGTGCTCCGGAGGAACTGACGCTGACACGCGTGGTCACGCCGGTCCCGCGATCGAACACGAAGATGTCCGACACACCGTTCGTGTCGCCCAGAACCAAGTTCGACGCCTCGCTCCAGAAGGCCACCAGTCGGCCGTCGGCCGAGATTACGGGGCGCAACGAGAGCCCGTTGCCCTGACTGCCGCTCGAGCTGATGCTCACGCGGGTCGTCACACCCGCCACGCGGTCGCGTACGAATGCGTCGACGAGTCCGTTCGTGTCGCCGGGAACGAGGTCGGTCGAGAGACTCTGGAACGCGACGTAGCGGCCGTCGCCCGAGATGCCCGTGGCAAACGAGGTGTCGTTCGCGTCGGTCCCCGCGAGCGTCACGCTGACGAGTTCGGTCTGGCCCGTCACGAGATCGCGCGCGAACGCGTCGTAGGTGTTGGTCTGCACACCCAGGATCAAATTGGTCGCCTGGCTGCTGAAGACGACGACGCGGGAATCCGCGCTGATCAGCGGAGCGTCCGCAGACCCGTTGCTTTGAACGCCGGCGGAGCTGACGCTCGCGCGCGTCGTCAGTGCGGTAAGCCGATCGCGAATGAAGATGTCCGACACGCCGTTCGTGTCGCCGGTGACGAGGTTCGCAGACTCGGACTCGAACGCCACGCGGCGTCCGTCGGCGGAGATCGAGGACTCCGGGCTGGCCTGGTTCCCCTGGACGCCCGCCGAGGAAACGCTCACGCGCGTCGTCGTTTGGGCTTGAGCCGCGGAGGCGAGTAGTGCTGCGATCGTGACGAGCCCGAGGCTTGTCCACCGCATGCACTCGTGCTGCTGGTTCACGGCGGACCTCAGAAGGGTTACGGAATCCACGCGACGCTCAACCCGTTCGTCAGGTTGAAGCCGTCCGGTGTGCAGAAGGCAGCGCTGTTCCGATACCACGTCTGATACGTGCGCGTTCCGCCCGCTGCCGGCACCGCGCCACGCACGGACACAGCGAGATCGCCGCCGGTCGGATAGCTCGACGCGCCGCCCGCGTTCGTTTTCGTCCCGAGACGGATCACGGTGCCCGATGCACAGCGCTTCCCGTCGCCGAACACAGCGCCCGCACCCGCAGCGGCTTGGCCCGTGCCTTGGAAGTAGAGCGCCGTGCCCGTCCCCGGCATTCCGCTCGCGTTGAGAACGAGCGTGTCGGCGCTGACCGACGCGATGCCGGCCGAGCCGAGCAAGGCGCCGACGCCGGTCGAGTTCACGCAGCCGCGACCGGAGTTCGCCGGCGCGGTGTTCGCGCACGGGCAAGCCGTACCGGTGCCGTCACCAGCGCAGAACCCTTCGACCAACACGAACTCCGCCACGACGGTGCCGGTGACGTTGATGGTCCCGCTCGCGCCGCTCGTCGGGTCGCTGAAGGCGAAGGTCGAGCTCACGGGCGCATTCAGGCGCAGCGCTCCGCCCGAGAGCGTGAGGCTGCCCGTCGCCGCGGTCGGAGTCGATGAGCTGCCCGCGAGCGGCGTGCTCGTCGCCGCGCTGCCAAGCGGCGTCACGACGAGCGTTCCCGCGAGCGCCGTCAGTGTGATCGAAGCCGTGAACGCGCCACCCGCTCCGACGGTGAAGGTCGGTGAGCTCGGCGAGAGCACGAGGCCGTTCACGTCGATCGTCGCGAGCGGCGGCAAGAAGAAGATCGGGTTGTTGATGCGGCCGTGCAGGTCCGGCACCGCTGCAGCGGTCCCCGTGTTGAACGCGCCGGAGATGTAGGGCTGTGCGCCGCTCTGCAACACGAGGTCGAGGTTCGTCGTCCCGCTGAGTTGGAACGCGTTCGACGGGTTTCCGACGATGTTCCCGAGCGTCGAGGTGCCGGACCACGTGAAGTTGCTCGAGGTTTGGACGAGGTCGTAGACGAACGTGGTCTGAGCGACGGCCGAGGTGGCGCACAGGCCAACGAGGGCCACGATCGATGTGAGGAATCGCATGGAGGGCTCCGGCGCGGACAACGTGCGCCATCGGGAACCGTACCACGGGCTCGGCAATCGCGCTGAAGCGGCCAGGGCTCTCGATCGCGGCTGGAGATCGGCCCCAAGGTGAGGTCGATGTCCTGCGCGTGACTGCGGGACGCGAGATCGTCGGCTCACCGCGTGCGAAGAATCCACGCGCTCAGCGCCCGGGCGGCGCTGATGATTCCGGAGAGCGCGCCGGCTCGATTTCTTCACGCACCCGCG
>JAYTBY010000142.1:0-2073 GCA_043736755.1 Planctomycetota bacterium
GTGGAGCGCGTACTCGCGCACCGCGTCCGTGGCGTCGCCCGAGATGAAGATGCACGGGACCGAGCGCGTCTCGAGACGCAGCGTGGTCAGCACTTCGAGCCCCGTGTGCACCGGCATGTGCATGTCGAGCAGCGCCAGATCGATTGCGGTGCGGCGCAGCTGGACGAGCGCTTCCTCCCCGTTCTCGGCCTGCACGATCTCGAACCGCCCGGAGAGCCCGTTCAGGAGCTCGGCGAGGCCGAGACGGAAGTCGCGGTCGTCGTCGGCGATCAAGATGCGGTGTTCGGCAGGCATGGACGGACTCGTGGCGGCGGGGGCAAGCAAGGGGCGTGCCACGGAGCTTGGGGGGCTGAGCGTGGCGTAACCACCTATGGATCAAGTGGTTACCGGCGCCTTTTCGAGCGAGGCCGCGGGTCGGCCCCTGCCTCTTTGGCGGAGTGAGGGGTTCACTCCGTCCGGCCAGCCAAGTTGGCAGGGGCTCCATGTCGCTTCTCGAGAGCCTGCTGCCGGGCGCCAAGACCGGGCGGGACGAGCCTCGCAGAGGCCCTGCGATTCGGCCAGCGGGGGGGGCGGCCGTTTAGGACCCTCGCCGCGCTTTCCGGACAGGTGCGCGAACGCTGATCCTCGCTGTGTTTCGGCCTGTGCGCCGCGGGGATCCTTGGCAACCACGGACCGCTAGCTCGCGCCTAGCATGAGCCGCGATGACCAGGGTTCACCACGATCTCCAGACACTCCTCCATCGCCAACCCGTCTTCGACGCGCACGTCGATTCGCTCCAGCGTCAGCTCGACCTCGGACACGACCTGGGCACGCGCACTCGAGGTCACCTCGACCTCGTGCGCGGCAAGGCCGGCGGGCTCGGCGCCGTCGTGCTCGTGAACTGGGTCGATCCGAAGCACATCGCCGAAGGTCCCGGCGGAGCGCGCCGTCGCACGCGTGACTTGCTCGCGCAATTCCACGCACTCGTCGCGGCGCACCCCGACAGAATCGCGTGGGCAGGTAACGGCGCGCGGCTCGATGCGGCGCGCGCATCAGGGCGACTCGCAGGCATCCCGGGCATCGAAGGCGGTCACTCGATCGAGGGTTCGCTCGACGACCTCGAGTGGTACTTCGAACACGGCGTGCGCGTCCTCACGCTCGTCTGGAACAACCACCTCGACTGGATTCGCTCGTGCCAAGCTGGCGCGGGCCCGGAAGTGCCCGCGGGTTTGAGCGCGTTCGGGAGGAGCGTCATCCGCCGCATGAACGAGCTCGGCATGGTCGTCGACCTCTCGCACGCTGGTCCGCAGAGCATCGACGACGCGCTCGCGACGACGACGAAGCCCGTGATCGCGAGCCACTCCGGCTGCAAGGCGATCCATGGTCACCAACGCAACCTGACGGACGATCAATTGCGCGCGCTCGCTGCGAACGGCGGCGTCGTCGGCATCGTGTTCTGCACCGCGTTCTTGAAGGACGAGGCGCAAGTCGAGGATGCGCGCTTGCGCGAGACGCCCGAGTACAAAGCGATCGCCGGTCCGAACGACACCGACGTCTTCCTGCGGCAAGGCGAGTGGTTGCAAGAGCACGCGACCCCGCTCCCGATGGACGTCGTCGTCGATCACATCGTCCACGCGGTGGCGATCGCGGGCGTCGATCACGTCGGCCTCGGCTCCGACTACGACGGCATCGGTCGGACGCCGACGGGGCTCGAGGACGCGGGTTGTTACGGGCGCATCGCCGAGAAACTGGTTGAGCGCGGGTTCGGCCTCGACGACATCGCGAAAATTCTCGGCGGGAACATGGAGCGCGTTTTCCGCGTCGCGACGGGGTCGGGGACGGCGGCTTTCGACGCCGACTTGGTGCTCCTACAGCGCTCCGCGGTGCTCTGAGTTCCAGGATGCTCGAACCGGCCTTCTAGGGCATCCCAGGGCCTCTGTTTGTGGGAAAACGGTACTGAACCGTGCGGGAAAGCGGTACTGGCCAACGTGGCGGCAGCGGCCATCAGCCGCATGGGCCGGCCATCGCCGAGTGGCAATGGACTCGGCCCTGGATGGGCTGGCGACGGCTCGAGCGTTCGCCGCGCCAGTCGGA
>JAYTBY010000143.1:0-2073 GCA_043736755.1 Planctomycetota bacterium
CGCGCACGCTCGCGCCTCCCGGAGGAGCCGCTCGTGATCGCGGGGCTCCGGCACGACGTCCCTGCGGACGAGCTTGACCGCGAACGGCGTCCCGAGGCGCGTGTGGACCGCGCGCCACACCACACCCATGCCTCCGCGTCCGATCTCCCCCTCGAGTCGGTAGCGCTCCGACACCACGTCTCCCGCGTGCCACGCATCGGCCATCGTCCGCACGGTACACCAGCACCACCCCCTCCCACCCTACGAGGAGCTCTTCGCAAGACGTGGCGAGTCACTTGCGTGGGCCGGCGCTGGCCGCGACGTAGCCCACGAACTGCCGCGCGCCCTCCGGGTGGCCGAGATCTGCCGCATCACCGCGGCCTCGACGCGGCTCCGGTCCGCCGGGGCGACGCCGTAGCGCGCCCACACCGCGTGGGGCTAGGGCGTGTCCTCAAAGCACGACGGGGCAGGCCGTGTTCCGTACCCGATCTCCCGAGCCGTGCCCGTGCCCGTGCCCGTGCCCGTGCCCGATTTTCTGAGATTGGGCGTGTTCGAAAGCGCGAAAATGTGTTCGAACGCTGGAGATGGACCGATTGGTTCGGTTGACCGACGAACAGTGGGCGCGGCTCGAGCCAAATCTGCCGCCGGCAACGAAGACGGGTGGTCGCAACGCGAAGCCGCATCGGCCCATGGTCGAGGCGATGGTCTGGATCCTGCGGACGGGCGCCCCGTGGCGGGATCTGCCGCGGAGCTATGGGTCGTGGCACTCGGTGTACACGCGGTTCTCGCGCTGGTCCGAGTCGGGGGTGCTCGCGGGGTTGTTCGAGGCGCTCGCACGTGAGCGCGACAGCGAGGGATACCTGATCGACGCCACCATCGTGCGCGCCCACCAGGACGCGTCGGGAGCGGCGAAAAAAGGGGGGTCAAGAAATTGGGCGCTCTCGCGGAGGTCCGTCCACGAAGATCCATGCCGTGGTCGATGCCCTCGGCAACCCAGTGAAGATCGCACTCACGCCGGGCCAGACGCATGAGATGAAGGTCGCGTACGAGCTCCTGGGCGACATCGCGAACGCATACGTTGCCGGCGATCGGGCCTACGATGCTGGGCCGCTCGCCGCGCTGTTGCAGCAGAACGGATGCGAAGTCGTGATTCCATCGAACCCGACGCGAGCGAAGCTCCGCGACTACGACCGAGCGCTCTATCGTGAGCGGTGCCTCGTCGAGCACTTCTTCCAGCGCATCAAGCGATTCAGAAGGATCGCGATGCGATTCGAGAAGCTTGCGCGAAACTTCCTCGCCTTCTTACACCTCGCTTCGATCCTCATTTGGCTCTCTTGAGATCGTGCTCACCGCGCCCTCCAGGTTGCGAGCGAGTTTCACGAGCATCGAGACGACCCGAAGGAGCATCTCCTTCCCCTCTGCGCGCTTGGAGTCGTCGAGTAGTCCTACGCGCATCAGCGCGTCGAGTAGCGCCGCGGACTCTGTCGCGGACCCTCGCGCAGTGAGGTAGTAGCGGCGCTTGTCAGCCGCGGCCACCTTGCCCGCCCCCTCGGCGATGTTGAGTACGACCGAGAGCGACGCGCGCCCGAGCTGATCTACGAAATGCGCCCGGCCTCGCGGGAGCTTCCGGATCAGGCCATCCGCGTACACGAGAAACTCGAGCGCGAGTTGGTAGGCATCGAGCCGTTCCTGATCGAAGTGCATGCCCCCATATCGACGCGACTCGGCTTCGGTTGCTACCGCATCTCAGAAATCGGGCACGGGCACGGGCACGGGCACGTGTACGGTTCGGGAGACCGGGCACGGGAAGAACCCTTTGAGGACACGCCCTAGAATCCCGTCGTGCCGCCGACGAGGAACCGGAGGGTGTCCGGCTTGCCGCCGTCGACGAAGGGAGCGGTCCCGAACCCGAGGAGCACGTTGAAGTCGTGGTCCCGGTGATCCGGCGAGCGGAACCCGCCGGCGAACGAGAATCGTAGACGATCGAACGCGAAGTCCTCGAACGCGCGACCGAAGACGTTGCCGACCTGGGCCTCAAGGGTGGCGTCGACGGCGGCCCAGATCGGCCACGAGTACTTCAGCGAGGCGACCACG
>JAYTBY010000144.1:0-4556 GCA_043736755.1 Planctomycetota bacterium
CGTTGCTCCTCCAGCAACGCTCTTCGGCTGGTCATTCCATAGGCGCATGCCGGATCGACGCGCGCGCCATCGGGGTCGTGATGCGCGCGCTGTGAGAGCGCTCCCCGCTCACCAGTAGCGGTAGCCGTTCACATGGAACGGGAGCCCCATGTCGCCCGCCACATGCGCCATGAACTCCGGCGTGTAGAAGTAGTTGCGGATCCGCGCTACGCGACCGCTGTCGGTTTCGAGGCGGCTGATCGCGCGCACGTACTCGCCGTCCGCATGCGCGTACCAGTGCACGAGAATGCGCTCGCCGCAGTGTTCGCGTGCTTCGACGCGCGCCGGTGTCGACAGCACGCCAAGGCGATGGACCGGGTCCATGCCGCCGCGCGGGTCCTCGCCGCTCCTGCGGCTAGAACCGTAGAGCATCCCGACGAACGACCCGTTGCGGGCCATTTCCGAACCGTACTCGGTGTGGACGCCGACGATCTCGACGCTGCCGGTCTCCAGCATCAGCGCTGTCAGAGCATCGAGGTCGCGCGCATTGAAGGCCGCACGGAACGCGTCGACCACGACCGTCGACGACGCGGCGACGAAACCTCGAGATCCGCGTCACCGCGCCGCGCCTCGATCGCGCGGCCGATTTCCGCGTGCTGCTCCTCGTTGCAACGCCGCGATCGCGCGAGGCAGATCGCGCGGTTTTCCGCGGCCGCCATCGATCACGCGCCGGGATTGTCGGGCACCCTCGAACGCGGCCACTCCTCCAACGCCGCGACCCGCGCGTCCTGCGCCAGCTTCCCGGAGCGCTCGGTATTGCGAACTCGCGACTGGCGGACTCGACCGCGGGTCGATCAACGAACGCGTGCGAACGACACCAGACGTGCCTCGAAGCGCTTGAGTGCCTGAGCCGTCTGCGGAGCGCCGAGGACCCCGACCGCGGTCGCCAGCGCATCGGCGGTCGGGCCGTCGCGCGCGCGGACCACGACCGTGCTTCTGTGTGTCACGCCGAGTCCCGTGCGCGGATCGACGACGTGGCTGTAGCGCACGCCGCCGATGTCGACGTGCTGCTCGGCATCGCCAGACGTCGCAATGGAGCCGTCGCTCACGAGTTCGACCCGGCCGTCGACGTCGACCTCCCATCCGTCGCGATCTGGAGGCGGCGCACTGCACGCGATGTCACCGCCCATCTGCACCAGCGCGCTCGCGACGCCCGCGTCGGCGAGCACCTCGATGGCGCGCTGCGTCGCGTAGCCCTTGCTGATGCCGCCGAGGTCGAGACGCATCCCACAACGCGCGAGCGAAACGGTCCGCGAGTGCTCGTCCAACTCGACGAGCCGCCAACTGACGAGCGCGCGCGCGGACTCCAATGCCCGAGGTTCCGGCCGAGCCCGCGTGCGCCGCGACTCACGCCACAGCGCGACGAGCGGGCCGACCGTGACGTCGAACGCGCCGTCGGTCGCAGCCGAGATCTCTCGCGCCCGAGCGAGGATCGCGTAGAGATCCGCGGACACCGGGATCGGACCGCTGCCCGCGCGATCCGACAGTCGCGAGAGCTCGCTTTCCGGCCGCCAGTCGCTGAAGACGTCCTCCAGGCGATCGATCTCGTCGAAGGCGGCCCGCGCGGCCTCGACGACGACATCCTCGTCGGTCGCGAAGAGTACGATGCGCGCCTCGACGCCCATGGCGAGGCGTGAGAACTCGAACCTCTGCTGCGCGGCGCGCGGCGATGCGCATCCGTTGAGGAACACGACGAAGCACGCGAGCACGGCGATCTTGCTCGCGATTCCAGCCGCTGTCGCGAGCTGTCGATCGACGACGAACGACCGTGTGGACGCGAGACCGGTCGAAGCTCCCGCGGCGCGCGGCGACACTGCGCGAGCGATCGAAGCCCCCGCGATCGGCGCGGAAGGTGCGGTCGCGAAACCGCCTTCGCTGGACGGAGGAAACGTGCCCGTCGAGCGCGCTGCGCCGCCCGGTTCCGGTGCAGCGAGTTCCGTCGAGACGTCCCCGATCACGTCCGAGACGAACGCGGCTGCGAAGTCGGAGGTCGCGGCGCCGACCGCCGTGACTGCGCCGCTCGAGCGCGCCGAACTCCTCGTGCCGGGCACGACGTCGCAGCTCGTGCTCGCTCCGATCCCCGCGGGTGCCGTCCATACCGTCGCGGGGACGGTAAGCGTCGGTCCGTTGCTCGCATCGACGACCGAGATCACGTGGGACATGTACGACGCCTTCGTCTTCGCGATGGACCGCGCGGAAACGGAGAAGGATCCGCCCGACGCGTTCGCGCGACCGAGCAAGCCCTACATCCTCATGGACCGCGGCTTCGGGCACGCAGGCTACCCGGTGATCTCCGTGTCGTTCCGCGGAGCGAGCGAGTTCTGTCGCTGGCTCTCGACGAAGACAGGCAAGCGCTTCCGCTTGCCGACCGAGGTCGAGTGGTTTTTCGCAGCCTCGGCGATGTCTCCGACCGACCCCACGGACGATCCCGCTCGCCTCGAAGCATCGGCCTGGTTCCAGGCGAACTCGAAGAAGCGCGGCAGGATGACGACTCGTCCGGTCGGCACGAAAGAGCCCAACGCCTTCGGCCTGTACGACGTCCACGGCAACGCCGCCGAATGGGCGGTCGCGCCCGAGGGCGGCGGAGTCCTGTGCGGCGGCTCGTTCCGCGATCCGGCGGACAAGGTGACGCTACGTGCGCGTGTCGCGGACGATCCGTCGTTCAACGCCACCGACCCGCAGATTCCGAAGAGCGTCTGGTGGCTCGCCGACGGTCCGTTCGCGGGGTTCCGCGTGGTGTGCGATCCGTGAAGCGTCGTGCACTTTCGCGGTTCGGGCTCTTGCGTGAGTCCGATTCCGTAGCTACTATGGTTGCGGAATGACGACCAGCACGCGTTTCGCCGTGGCCTGCCACGTTCTCGTCGCCCTCGCCCACCGGGCGCCGGAGATGGGGACGTCGGAAGCCATCGCGGGCAGCGTGAACACGAACCCGGTCGTCGTTCGCCGCATCCTAGGGATGCTCGTCCAAGCTGGATTCGTCGAAGGCCGTGGAGGTCGCAACGGTGGATACAGCTTGGCGCGCGAACCGCGGAAGATCGCGCTGGACCAGGTTTTCCGCGCCGTCGAGCCCGACGGCGTCCTGGGCGTCCACGAGAACCCGGAGAACCGGGTGTGCTTCGTCTCCTGCGCGATCAAGGAGGTCCTGGGTGGCGTCTTCGCCAGGGCCGAGGCTTCGATGCTCGAGCGCCTGCGCGAGACGACCGTCGCGGATCTCCTCCGTCGGGCGACTTCCGCGTCCCGCTGACACACCACGTTCCCTGCCTACCTTAACCATCCCTTTATCCGTAACCACATCGGTTACACACTAGACACCACCCATGACCACGCATCGTTTCCAGAACAAGATCGCATTTGTCACAGGCGGCAACAGCGGCATCGGCCTCGCAACCGCGCAAGCCTTCGCCAAGGAAGGCGCGCGCGTCGCAATCGCCGGCCGCGATGCCGAGACACTGAAGCAAGCGAGAGCGACGCTCGGCGCGAACGCGATCGCCATCCAAGCCGACGTTTCAAGGGTCGCGGACATCGACCGCGCGATCGCGCAGGTCGCGCAGGAAGCCGGTCGGATCGACGCGCTCTTCGTGAACGCGGGGATCGCTCACTTCGCCCCCATCGAAGCGAGCGACGAAGCCTTCTTCGACCGCCACTTCGCGATCAACGTGAAGGGCGCCTTCTTCACGATCCAGAAGGCGCTGCCGCTCATGAAGCCCGGCTCGGCGATCGTCCTCAATGCTTCGACGGTCGTGAACGTCGGGATGCCGAACTCGGCGGTGTACTCCGCGACGAAGGCCGCGGTCGGCTCGCTCGCGCGTTCGCTCGCTATGGAGCTCGCGCCTAAGGGCATCCGCCTCAACGTCGTGCATCCCGGCCCGATCGAAACGCCCATTTTCGGTCGGATGGGACTTCCAGCGGAGGCGGCTCAGGAAATGGCGGGCCACATCCTGTCGAGCGTGCCGCTGAAGCGCTTCGGTGCCCCAGAAGACGTGGCGCGCGCCGTCCTGTTCCTGGCCTCCGATGAAGCGGGATACATCCACGGAACGTCACTGACCATCGACGGCGGCATGGCGGCGCTGTGACGGCGCCAGACGGCGGGGCGCCGTTACACTCGGCACCCCGCCGCGCCGGGATCTTCCGCGCGCGACCTCCAGGAAGATCTCTTTCGATGACGACGAGCCCCCTCGACCGCCGCGCCTTCGTGACTGCTTCCGCAGCGACAGCTGCGTCCGCGCTCCTCGCTTCACGCTCGAGCGCGCAGGCGGCGGCACCTGCCCCGGCAAAGAAGATCCGCATCGGACTCGTCGGTTGCGGCGGTCGCGGCACGGGCGCCGCGGGTGACGCGCTCACGGCGGATCCTGACGTCGAGCTCGTCGCGATCGGCGACATCCTCGAGGGGCGGGTCGATTCGGCGTGCAGCCACCTGGCCGAGAAGTACGGCGCGCGCGGTGACGTGAAGAAGGAGCAGCGTTTCGTTGGCTTCGACGCGCTCGACAAGGTGCTCGGCGCGAAGCTCGACGCCGTGC
>JAYTBY010000145.1:0-2067 GCA_043736755.1 Planctomycetota bacterium
GCCGAGGAGGTCGTTCGACTCCTTGCGAGCCAGCCCAGGTCGCTCGGGATCCGCGCCGCATCCGTGTCGGGCTGGTCGGCCCTCGAACACGCTTGCCACGTCACGCTGGCCAACGAATTGGTGCTGCGAAACCTGGCGAATTTGGCCCGCGGATCGGGCTTGCTCGTCGTCGCCGACGCGCAGCAGGACGCGCGCGCGCTCGAGATCCTCGTCGGTGGCGCGCTGCCTCGCGGCCAAGCTCGATCTCCGCGAATGGTCGTCCCGCCCAGCGACGTCGAACTCGACACGACCCGCGAGTGGGCCGAGCGTTTCGCCCTGGATCTCGTGGCCTTTCGGCGCGGTTTCGACGCGCGCGCGCAACGTGCGCGGCTCTTCGTCCCCCACCAGATCCTGGGCCCGCTCGACCTCGCGCAATGGTCGCGCTTTGGCGCCGTGCACACGAAGCATCACCTCGGCATCGCGCAGGAAGTGCTTGCCGCGCTGCACGGATAGCGCGAGCCGCACGGTGCTGATGGCGCGAACCGCGCGGTGCTGATGGCGCGAGCCGCGCGGTGCTGATGGCGCGAGCGCACGGTGCTGATGCCCTGCCCACCCTGCTCTGACAGCAGACCGGGGCGACCGGCTTCGCAACCGACCGCCCCGATTTCATCGTCACACTCGGATCAGAGCGGGCAGCCGAGCTCGTTGTAGGACGCGAGCAGGAGGTGCGCCGGCTCGACATTGCCCGAAGCGACCGCCTGCTGCACGAGCGCGATCACGTCCGCGGGCCCGAGCGGATAGGCCACGTTCGGGTGCGTCGAGCTCAGCAACGCCGCCGTCGCGTGACGACCGAGCGCCTTGATCCCGCCGCCGCCTTGCCGGAGCGCGTTCATGAGCGTGAGGTTCGGGTTGAACGCGTTCACGCCGAAGACCGCGTCGAAGTCCATGGTCGTCGTGTAGCCCGTCGGGCCCCACGCCGACGCGTGGTTTTTCCAGTAGCCCGGCGTGCAACCCTCGGTCCCACCTTGGTCGCAGTCGTTCGGGATGCCGTCGTTGTCCGAGTCCAGCTCGCAACGGTCCGGGTTCCCATCGTTGTCGCAGTCCGGTTGCGGCTGGCACACGTCGGGGATGCCGTCCGCCGTGCAAGTACTCACGCCGTAACGGTCCGCCGCGCCGGCCAGGATCTCGCAGGTGTTGGGGGTGCCGTCGAAGTCGCAGTCCGGTTGGCAGTTGTCCGGAACGCCGTTCGAATCGCAGTCGTTCCCGACGAGTTCGCAGCGATTCGGCAAGCCGTCGTTGTCACAGTCCCCTTCGGGCTGGCAGCTGTCGGGGATGCCGTCGGGCGAGCACGTGCCCGCGCCATAGCGGTCCGCGGCACCGTTCGCGATCTCGGCCGCATCCGGAGTGCCGTCGTTGTCGCAATCGGGCTGACAATTGTCGGGAACGCCGTTGCTATCCAAGTCCGTCGCTGTGCCGTTCGCGATCTCGCAACGGTCGGGCTGTCCGTCGTTGTCGCAGTCCGGTTGAGGCTGGCACACGTCGGGGATGCCGTCCGGAACGCAGGTGGTCTGGCCGTAGACGTCACGCAAGCCACCGAGGATCTCGCAGGCATCCGCGATGCCGTTCTGATCGCAGTCGGGTTGGCAGTTGTCCGGGAACTGGTTCCCGTCGCAGTCATTGCCGACGAGTTCGCAGCGGTTCGGCAGGCCGTCGTTGTCGCAGTCCCCCTCGGGTTGGCACGAGTCGGGGATGCCGTCGGCCATGCACGAGCCAGGCCCGAAGCGATCCGCTGCACCAAGCGCGAGTTCGTCGGCGTCGGAGACGCCGTCGCCGTCACAGTCCGGCTGGTAGTCGTAGCAGACCGTGATGGACGCACCGGCGCGCGTGACGATCTGCGAGACCACGTTTCCCGGTCCCGTCACGATGGAGACGCCGCTGGCCGTCGCATGCCACGTGACCACACCGCCGCCGACATAGATCGCGAGGTTCGCGGGTGTCAGCGCCGGCGAGTATCCGCCGCTGCCGTTCAGCGCGATTCCGCCGCGGAAAATGCCGGACGTGCCGCCGAAGTCGATCGTTCCGTCGAAC
>JAYTBY010000146.1:0-4543 GCA_043736755.1 Planctomycetota bacterium
CTCATGGTCCGGCGCGATGCGGCCTACCTCGACTGGCGCTTCCTGCGCTCACCCTCGCAGCTGCACCGTGTTCTCGGACTCTTCAGAGGCTCGGAGTTCGCGGGCTACGTCGTCGTGCAGATTCCGCGGGGAGGGAGCCCGATCGGGTACCTCGTCGACGTGCTCGCGCGCGACGACAGCAGCGTGCGCACAGCGATCCTCGCGGGGCTCGACGCCCTCGAGTCGTCCGGCGCATCGGTCGTCCAAGCGACCGCGATCGACGGCTCGTGGTGGAGCAAGATCCTCCGAGAGTCGGGCTTTCAGGCTCCACGTCCGGAGAACCACCTCACCGTGATCGTCCACATCCACGACGGCGCGCACCCGCTCGCTGTGGCGGCACGTACGCCGGCGCAGTGGTACTTGACCGATGGTGATCGCGACGACGAGACCATGGGATAGGATTCGAGGGCAACGTGTCTCTGAAGCACAAGATCAAGCGTGGCGCGGCGCGAGCCTATGCGCGATTCCTGTTCCACACGGGGGCGCACGCCGTCGTGAACGCGCTCATGCCGCGACGCATGCTCGTGCTCGCTGGGCACTGTGTCAGTGCGCCGACGTGCGCGACGCTGCCGAAGGACATGAAGATCCGCGGTGAAGACCTGGAGCGCATCCTCGGTTGGTTCGCGAAGCGCTACGACGTCGTGTCGATGGTCGAGGGCCTGAAGCGCATCGAGTCCGGCGCAGCCAAGCGTTCCGTCGTCGTGCTCTCGATGGACGACGGCTACCGCGACAACCGCACGCACCTCGCGCCGATCCTCGCGCGTCTCGGCGTGTCCGCGACCATCTACCTCGAGAGTCGGCCGCTGGACGAGCGCCGCGCGAACTGGACGCACAAGCTGTTCTATTGTCTCGAGCAAATGGGGCCCGAGCCGTTCGTACTGCGCCACACCGAGATCGCCAAGGCGGACAAGCTCGGCAGCATCCTCATGAACCAACTCGTGCCGCACGGCGACGCGACGACGTACCACGTGAAACGCGTGCTGAAATACGACGTCGATCCGGTGGAACGGGATCGCGCGCTCGATGTGCTGTTCGCGGAGCTCGGTGGATCCGATCGCGAGCTGACCGACTCGCTCTACATGACTTGGGACGACGTGCGCGCGCTCCACACGGCGGGCATCGAACTCGGAGGCCACACGGTGAGCCACCCGATCCTCGCGAAGCTCGACGCTGCCGTTCAGGCGAAGGAGATCGGCGGGTGCACGGAGTCCTTGGCGCGCGGCCTCGGCGTCGCGCCGACGAGCTTCGCGTACCCGTTCGGGCGGAGCTGGGACTTCGACGCGCACTCGGCGCAGGCCGCGCGCACGGCCGGGTTCACGAGCGCGACGACGACGCATCCGGGAGTTCACGTGCGCGGCCGCGACGTCTACCGCATCCCGCGCGTCATGATCGACGAGGACGCGGAACTCCACACGATCGTCGCCGAGGCCTGCGGCGGCTTCGAACTGCTGCGACGGATCGGGATCGACCTCGCGGCGTGATCGAAGAGAAGAAGGAACCGCCGCCGTGCGGCAGAGGATCCGTCCATGCGCGCCACGCGCCGTTCACGCCGATCGCTACCGCGGCAACCGGGAACGGCGCGACGAAGAGCAGCACGCTCGAGGTAGCGTCCCCGTTAGGGCTCGCAGCAGAGCCTCAGAAGATGTTGTAGAGGAACGGCGAACTCGAATCGTCGCCGAACAGGATCAGCGCGATGAGGAGCACCAAGACGAGCGCCAACGGCGCGACGATGTAGAGCCAATTCTCGCGGAGGAAGTTCTTCATGGCGATCTCGGTGGAGGGGCTAGATCTCGTAGTGGCCCGGCGCGGCCGAGCCAGATCCAAAGAGAAGGAGAGCGACGACGATCACCGCTCCGACCGCGGCCGGCACGGCAAACCAAGCCCAGTTTTCTCGGTTGAAGCGTCCCATGGGCATTCGAGCCTAGCCGAAGTTCTCGGAGTCTGCCGCGCGGATGCGGGACGGGTTCCTAGAAGAGCGTGTAGATGAACGGCGCGACGAGCGGCGAACTCGCCGCCACGACCAGGAGGCTCCCGATCGTGAGCAGGATCACGACGAGCGGCATCAGGTACCAGTGCCCGCGGCGCGTGAACGCGGCCAGCAACTCGGTGATCGTGCCCAGACGTCGGCCGAGCTTGAAGAGGACGAAGCCCAAGAGCCCGATGACGAACAGGACGAGGAGCGCGCGTCCGATCGCCGGCGAGATCAGCGAGAGGAGCCAGCTACCCCCGACCGCGATCGTGAACACGAGCCCGAGCATGCCGCCCGCGATGGCGTAGGCCTGCCACGTCGCGACGTCCTTGTACGTTCGCGCGTAGACCGTGCCGAGCACGGCGACGAGGCCGAGATACCAGAATACCCAGCGCGGGAACTGCGACTCTTTGCGCGCGGGCTCGATCGCGGCGGTGGTCTTCGCCGCGAGTTCGCCGGCGAGGACGCCGTTCGCGTCGAGCGCTTTGTGCACTTCTTCCGCCAAGGCACGATTGCCCAACGGATTCAGGTGCCAGTCGATCTCGTGGTAGAGGAGCTTCTCCTTGTCGCCATCCGCGGCCGCCACGCGCGCACGGAACGACTCGCGCACGTCCAGCGTGCGGATCGAGAGTTCATTCGCGAGCGCGAGGAACGTCTCGACGGGTTGATCCGGCGACCAGGCGGTGTCGACCGCAAGTGACGGAATCGTGCGCGGATCCGTGCCACCGAGGATGGACCGACGCAGGCTCGCGATCGGGCCGCCGGGCAGGATCCGCGCTTCGAGACTCTCGCGTGCACGCGGCACGACGGAAGCCTTGCCCGGGATCGGAACGATGACGAGTTGGGCGCCGATCGCCTCGCACGTCTTCTTCACGGACGCGAATCCAGACCGCGTGCGACGAATCGCTTCCGCCATGAAGTCGGGCGGCGTGCGCCAATACGCACCGTGCTCCATCTCCAGCTGTCCCGTGCTGCCGGGCGGACTCCACGAGCGCGGCTTCGGTCCCAGCATGAGACTCGCGACGCGGCCGACGGCCGTGCGCTCGTACCACGGCGTCTCGTCGGGATCTTGCAGGGCCACCATCTCGCGTGGACCCGTGACCGAGAAGCGCGGCTTCGGGAAGCGCGTGTAGGAGAGCTCGCCGTTCCAATAGAGATCGTTCTCGTACGGGAAGAGCAGCACGACGTCCGGCTGGAATTGCGCGCCGTTCTTTTCGAGCCACACGGCTTCTTGGTCCGTCGACCAACCTTCCGTGCCGGTGTTCACGACATCGAGCGGTCGGCCCTCGGCCTTCCACCAGCGCTCGAGCAGATCGACGAAGAGATCCTCGCGATCGACCGTGTAGCCCAGGGCGAACGAGTCGCCGAGTACGAGGACGCGCTTCGTCCCCGCGGGTTTCGCGGCGCTCGTCATCGGGTCGTCGCGCAAACCGAATTGGTTGGTCGCGATGGTGATGTCGAACTCGCTCGTCTTCTTGTGGGTCGTCGCGTCGGGGCGCTTGGACCAACCCGTGTCGGGATCGAAGCGGTTGATCGTCGGCTGCGGACCCATGCCGAGCAGGCGCAAGCCGATTTCGGCCACGAGGACCGCGAGCAGGAAGCTCACGACGAAGCACATGGCGACGTTGAAGGCGCGCATCTAGCTCACCATCGCCGTGACGGAATCGCCTTCGTGGCGCAAGTGGAAGCGCGTCTCCGCGATCTTCTTCTTGGCGTCCTTCGTGACGACGTAGTTGTTCAGGAAGAGCAGGTCCATGCCGGACAAGCTGAACGTGTTGAATGCGTGCGCCGGCGATTCGACGATCGGTTCACCCTTCAAGTTGAACGACGTGTTCATGATCACCGGCACGCCGGTCAGCTCGCCGAAGCGGCGGATCAAGCCGTGGTACGCCGGATTCGTTTCGCGGTAGACGGTCTGCAAACGGCCCGAACCGTCCTCGTGCGTGATCGCGGGCAACACCGAGCGCTTGTCGACGCGCACCGGCGCGACGTAGAGCATGAAGCGCGCCGGGAAGTGCTTCTCGGCATCGGGGATGTCGAAGAACTCGTTCGCGCGTTCCTCGAGCACGCTCGGAGCGAACGGTCGGAAGGCCTCGCGGAACTTGATCGTCGCGTTGAGCTTTTCCTTCATCTCCGCGCGGCGCGGATCCGCGATGATGGAGCGTGCACCCAGCGATCGCGGACCGAACTCGAAGCGTCCGCGGAACCAACCGCAAACGTTGCCGTCGACGAGCGCCTGGGCTGCGTAGTCGAAGAAGTCCTCGTCCTTCGCGAAGTGGCGGTAGGGGATCTGGTACTTCTCGAGGAACGCGACGACTTCCGCGTCCGAGTACTCGCTGCCCAAGTACGCGTGGTCGAGCGCCGGTCCGCGCGGCTGTCCGAGCACGTGGTTGTAGGCCCAGTACGCCGCGCCCACGCAGCCGCCGTCGTCGCCGGGCGCGGGCATGATGTAGATCTCCTCGAAGGGTCCTTGGCGCAGGAGTTTGTAGTTCGCGACCGAATTCAGCGCGACGCCGCCGGCCATGACGAGCTTCT
>JAYTBY010000147.1:0-2065 GCA_043736755.1 Planctomycetota bacterium
GTGGTCGACAGCGCGATGGATCCGACGCGAGCGTTCTGGCGCATCCTTAGAGATTCTCCGGGTGAGTCGGCGCAGTTCAAGGGAGGTCGGAAGAACGGGCGAAATCGGTCGTCGAGTGTCGATCGGACGAGGGGGGCGGGCGCTTCGGAATCCATTTCCTGCACGGCGGACCCCTCGACGGACCCTTGGACCGAACGCCGCGTGCGATCGTAGGGTATCGGCCGCGCGCGGGTGTCCGCTGCAACGCTCGCTCGCCGCCGCCCACCCGACCGCCCACCCGACCGACCGACCGACCGACCACACGATGACCCGCCAACGCACGGATCGCTCGCGCTGCGCGAGTCGAACGATCGCTAGCTCCAGCGGCCCGACGGTTCGCACGAGCGACGCGCCCGCCCAGGTCAGCGCGCTGCCCTCGCGCGCCAGCACACCGCCCTCACGCGCCACCGCACCGAACCGCCACCGCTGATGAGCCTGAAGTCCCGCCTCCTGCGCTACACCCTGGTCGGGCTCGGCGTCTTCCTCTTCGCGGCGTACTTCGCGTTCGCGACGCTCTTCTTCAACCCGCTCGAGAGCGATCTCGAGGTCGACGTGGCCGCACTCGCGCCGCGTGACGTCGACTTCTTCGTGGCGCGCGCGAACCTCGACGACGCGATCGCGGACTTCCCGCGTCTCGAGATCCAGGATCGCCTCGATCGCAGCCCGGCTTGGCAGGCGTGGACATCGAGCACCGAGTACGCGGATCTCGACCGCGAACTCGGCATCGAGAAGACGCTCGCGTCGTTGCGCGAAGCGACGGCAGAGATCCCGCTGGGCAAGGAACCGCAGGACCTCTTCGGCGGTCGCGACATCGCCGTCGCCGGCTACTTCAAGGGTCGCGGCCTCGAGAACGCGGACTGGGCTGTCTATGGCCGCGCGAACTGGATGGGCAAGCTTGCGGCTGCAGCGTTGTTCCGGCCGACGTGGTTCGGTCTCGCAGATCGCGGATTGAAGGTCGTGATCGACGAGGATGTCGCCGGCGTCGAAGGCGGCGGTCTCACGCGCAAGCTCTTCGTCACGCGCATCCAGGACGTCGTGATCGTTGCGACGAAGATCGAGCTCGCGAAGGCGGCGCACGATCTGCGCGCGCGCTCCTACACGGACTCCGTCTACCAGAGCGCTGTCTACTTCGACCACGTGCAACGCGCTGCGGGTCGCACGAACGAACGTGACGAACTCGAAGTCGTCGTCGACGTGCCGCGACTCCTGGCCTCGCTCGCGCTGCCCGAGCCGTGGCCCGACACGCGTTCGCAGGACTTCCTGCCGGCGTTTCTCGGTCGTTTGTTCCAAGTCAGCTCGTTGAAGACCGCCGCCGGAGTCGTGCAGGCGGGCGAAGGTGCCTCGATCGATCTCTACAGCGACTTGAACTCGGAGCGCCTCACGACGGAGATGCAGCGCGTGTACCGCGCGCGTGGTTTCTCGCGCGAGGATCTGCTGAACACGGCGGCCGCGATGGCGCCTGCGGATTCGGGCCTCTTCGTCTATGTGCACGCCGGCATCGGCGAGCTCTTGAAACTCGCGCGCGAGTCGGCCGAGAAAGCGCTCACCGCGAACCTCGAGGACACGTTCCGCAACACGGGCAAGTACCCGACGCTCGACGTGCTGATCGCGCACCTCGACGCGTCGTTCAAGGATCGGGTGGCGATCATCATGCGCCCGAACGACTACCCAGCCGACCCGGAAGGTCCGCAACACGACGGAACGCCCGTGCCCGCGTGGGCCGTCATCCTGTGGTCGAAGGACGTCGCGAAGATCGTCGAACTCCGCGACACGATCGGCCAGAAGGGGTCGTTGTTCGGCCTCGAGGGACGCAAGCCGGGCGAGCCGGGCTACTTCAACAACACGGAATCGGGCTTCGAGATCCGCGAGTACTGGTCACGACTCATCCCCGGCACCGGGATGATCGCGACGTGCAACGCGAACGAGCTCACGATCGTTTCGAACAGCTTTCGCATGCTGGGTCACATCCTGAAGACGAGCACGCAGGGCGGCGAGCGCTACCCGCGACTCTCCGAAGAGCAGCAGT
>JAYTBY010000148.1:0-2064 GCA_043736755.1 Planctomycetota bacterium
GGACTCGACGGCGCGCGCGCACGAACCTCTCCCCCACGCTTGAAGCACCGCATGAGTCCGCGCTGGATCCGAGCCTCCGTTTCTGTTGCCCCCGTCGGCCTGTTGAGCCTCGTGGGGCTCGCAGCATTCGCCGGCGTGGCTCGCGGTCAGACGACCGCCGTCCTCGGACGCGCCGATGCCGAGTTCGCCAGCGCGCTCTTGCGCGGCGGCTATACGGACCTCGCGGAGAAGCTGTGCACCCTGCTCCAGACGCAAGGCAACCTTCCGCCTGAGGAAGCGGCCGGCGTCAAGGCACTGCACCTCGACCTGCGGCTCGACCTCGCGCTGCGAGAAGTCGACCTGATCAAGCGCAAGGATCTGCTCACGTCGATCCTCCAGGAAAAGGAGGACCTCGTCCGCCAGTACTCGGGCCGCAAGGTGGCCGAGGAGACGAGTGCGTCGCTCCCCGACGTCTACCAGAAGCTCGGCGAGACGATTTCGCGCGCGATCCAGAAGGAAAAGGATCCCGGCCTGATCACTCAGCTCCAGAAGGAGGGCGGCGAGGTCTTCAAGTCCGCCGAGGCCAAGCTCGAGTCGCGCATCCAGGATCTGAACGACCTGATCGCCGAAGCGACGACGCCCAACCCGAAGTGGGAAGAGGCTCTCATCGCGACGCGCTACAACCTGCCGCGCACGCGTTACTTCCACGCGATGCTGTACGGCAAGAGCGACACGACGACGCGCGACGTGCACCTCGACGGCGCGATCCTCGGCTTCCAGGAATTCGGGCTCGACTACAGCGACACGATCTTCACCTACGAGGGCCTGATCTACGAAGGCCTGTGCCACAAGGAGAAGGAGAACTGGGACGACGCGTTCCAAGCCTTCGACGACGCGATCGCGCTGCGGGACGGCTACGACCTCGACTCGAAGGGCGTCTACGGTGAAATGATCGAGATCGTGGCCGACCTCGTTTCGTGGGGTGTCCTCCAGAAGGTGACCCTTCAGGTCGAGCGCAATCTGCTCCCCGATGCGATCGCCGAGGCCAAGACGTTCCTCGACACGACGCCGACGCCCGACGTGACTCGGCACGGTTTGGCCGTGCGCGAAGCACTGGCGCAGGCCTACCTCAAGGCCGGCGACACGAAGAACGCCAGCGCGCAAGCGGACAAGCTCGTCGAGGCCGACGGGCGCGGGACCTGGGGCGC
Source organism: Planctomycetota bacterium (assembly GCA_043736755.1). Lineage (GTDB taxonomy): Bacteria > Planctomycetota > UBA1135 > UBA1135 > JAEUHZ01. Next base: position 1,188 of record JAYTBY010000148.1, read on the forward strand.
CGCGGGCCGCGAGATCCAGGGCAAGTTGCTCCAGTCGGGCGGCCCGGTCGATCCCGCGAACGTGCTCCAGATCGCGCAGACTCTGCGCGAGCGCGGTGACACCGAGAAAGCCCTGCGCACCGCGCTCTTGGCGATCGACGTGGCCAAGAAGGATCCGAAGCTCGCCGGCGTCGCGATCGACGCGTGGCTGATGATCGGCGCGACGCACTTGAGCCGCGACGCGGATCACGAGGCCGCGCTGGCCTTCGACGCAGCTTCCGAACGCTACGGCACGAACGAGAAGACCGCCGAAGCCGTGTACCAGTCCATGAAGGCCTACTCGCGGCTCTCGAAGGCCGAGAAGAAGGCCTTCTACAAGACGCGCGCCGAGGAACGACAGAAGACGCTCGCGACGAAGTTCGGCGACCACCCGCGCGCCGCCGAAGCACAGTTGTTCGAGGCCGAGCAGCTCTCGAACGAGGGCAAGTACGTCGAAGCGGCCGACTTCTACGGCAAGGTGCCGCCGTCGGCGAAGTCGTACCTCGAAGCGCAGTTCCGCGCCGGTGAGTCGTACTTCCTGCACGCGCTCGACCTGCTGAAGGTCGAAGCGAATCGCGCGGAAGGCAAGACCTTCGCCGAGCAGGCCGAGCGCCTGATGAAGAAGGCGATGACCGAGGCCGACTCGGCGCGCGAGTTGACGATGGAGCTGGCCGAGCGCGCACGGCTCGACAGCATCGGCCTGCGAGCACGCAACCGCCTCGCGAAGCTGTACCTGACCGACGGGTACGACCGCGCTGCGGACGTCATCCCGCTGCTCGAGGGCACCGACGAGCGCTTCTCGTCGAACGCCGGAGCGATCGCTGCGTTCTGGAGCTACCGGATCGACGCGCTGCAGACT
>JAYTBY010000149.1:0-2061 GCA_043736755.1 Planctomycetota bacterium
GACGCCCCCGCACGAGCACTGGGGGCGACGATTCCCGCGGCCTTCGAGTTCCCTTCCCACAGTCAGCGCGTGCGTTCTCCGAGCGCTTTCTTCAGCGCGTTCGCGCCGCCGACGACGGGCAGTTCGAGGTTCGACCCCTCGAGATCGAGCGTCAACTCCGTCCCCGGTGCCGGCCAAAGAGTGAAGTCGTGATCGCTCGCAAAGACCAGGAGTCCGATGCGCTCGCCCACGGGGATGATCTGATCGTCGGGCTCGAGCTCGAAGCTCACGTCGTAGTACTTCCCCGGCACGAGCGGTTCACCATGCTCGAGTGACTTGACGTTCTGAGGATCCGCCCAACCACGCGTGATCAGATTCGAATTCGTCTTCACCTTCTCACCGTCTTCCCACGGTAGTGAGAGGAGCCACACGGAGAGATTCGTAGCCGGCTTGCTGCAAGCGATTCGCAGTGTGATCTTCGGTACACCCGAGATGTGCACGGGCTCCTTCAGCTCGGACGTCGCGTACAGCAAACGGTGCTTGGATTCCAGCGCGCCCGCCAGCATGGCGCCGGTCTGCGCGGCGTCATCGACGAGCTGCTCACGGCTCGCGAACTTCTCTGCGGAGAGGCTCAGTTCGCCGATCTCCGCGCCGCCGCGATGGGGGAACAGCGAGACCGATCGCGCATCGGGATTGGGATAGTCGGCGTACGGCGTCGGCTCACCGCGTTTTTGGTCCTCGCGCACGACATAGGCACGCGGGTCCTTCTCGACGCCGTTTTGGACACCGTGCAGAAAGTGCGTGAACCAGCGGTTCATCGTCGCGAACGGCGGATCGCCGCCATGGCCACCCTGATGCAAGTAGATCGCGGTGGGCACGCCGCGCTTCTTCAGCGCTTCGTACACGCGAATGCTGTGTGCCGGCATCACATTCCAATCGTTGAGCCCGTGCGCGAACAGCACAGCGGCCTTCACGTTGCCCAGCTGGTTCCAATAGTCGCGGTCGCGCCAAAAGTCGTTGTAGTCGCCGCTCGCGCGATCCTGGCGGTGCATCAGTTCGAGATCGCGGACGTTCTCGTTGCACCACAAGCGCCGTTCAGTCGGCCCGCTGTAGATGAAATCGTAGAGCACGTCCATGTCCTCCCCGGTGTATCCACCGGGGTGACGGACGAGCCCGTTCGAGCGGTAGTAGTGGTAGTAGGACGTGTTCGGCGAGACGGGGATGATCACCTCGAGGCCCTCGACGCCGGTCGTCGCCGCTGCGAGTGGCAACGTGCCGTTGTACGACGTGCCGGTCATGCCGACTTTGCCCGTCGACCACGACGCGACGACTTTGGTTCCGCCTTCGGCCTCGGTGAAACCTGGCGCGCGACCGTTCAGCCAGTCGATCACGGCCTTCGGTGCGAGCGACTCGTTCGCACCGCCGACGGTGGGGCAACCGCGCGACGAGCCGGTGCCCGGTGATTCGGAGTGGACGACGATGAACCCGCGCGGAACCCACTTCTGCACGAGCGAGTTCGAGATCTGCTTGCGTCGTCCTTGGTGATCGATCGATGGTGCGTCGGCGCGATCCGGCGGCGGGGCTCCGAGCTCTTGCTTCGGACTCCAGAACGCTTCGAACGAGTTGGGCCCCGTGCCCGAGTAGTACGGGCTCGTCTCGTAGAGCACCGGCAGCTTCAGCCCTTCGGTGTCGGTTTGCTGCGGACGCGTGACGTCGACGTGCAGCCGATCGAGCTTCCCGTCGCCGTCCGAATCGAACGGCGCTTCGACCCACAGATCGTGCTGGATCCACAGCTTCTCGTCGGCGAAGGCGGGCACGATCTGGGCTTCGCCATCGACGAAGACAGGGCGAGCCGGATCCTCGGCGTGAGCGAGTGGTGTGCACGCAAGGGCGAGGAAGAGGAGGGTTGAGCGCCGAGCGAGAGGAAGTGCCAGCATTCCGCGAGGATAGCGCGGGCGGCGTCCGAATCACGTCGGTGCCGCGACACGCGACGCTCCGTCACAGCTCTTCGTGTTGGCCATCGATACGAGCGGAACGGGTGCCAGGGACGACCCCGACACACTCGCAGCCAACTCCCCGGGC
>JAYTBY010000150.1:0-2059 GCA_043736755.1 Planctomycetota bacterium
GAGCGCGCGTACGACGCGGCCCACGATCTCTACGGCGTGTGGCCGCGCAACGTGCAGACCGCGTACTCGTTCGGCGTGTCGGGCTACATCGCGCGGTTCGCGGACTGGAATGCCGTCGAGCACGTGATCGCCGCCGGAACGCCGCTCGTCGTGAGCATCGCTGTGAAAGAGGGTCAGCTCGCTGGCGCACCGTACACGTCGACCGCGGGGCACCTGATCGTGCTCGTAGGCTTCGACGCGGAGGGGAATTGCGTCGTGAACGATCCGGCTGTTTCGGATCCCTTCTCGGCGCGCCGCAAGTACACGCGCAGCGACATGGAGGTCGTGTGGATGCGGCGCGGCGGCACGGCCTACGTGATGGAGGCGCGCTGATGATGCGCGGGAGTTGGATCTTCGCACTGGCCGCTTGCGCCGTGTGCGCGGCATGCGCGTCGACCGGGCTCCAACTCCCGCTCGTCGGTCGAGGTCGACCCTACGCGCCGGTCGAGGGTCTCGAGCAGACCGGTCTCGGCGCACGAGCGTGCGGCGCCCTGCTCTCGGGCCGCGGCGAGAAGCCGATTCAGATTCGGTTGCTCCCGGGGACCGACCTACGCGAGCATCCGATCCGCGGCGAGCTCGCGGCGCTCGCCGGGCCCACACCGGACGGCGTGTTCGTGTACGCGGTCCGCGACGACCGGCCAGGCGTCGCCCTGCGGCGCGCGAACATCGACGGCAGCGACGATTTTCTGGCCCGTTTCGAGCGCGAACTCCACGCGCTCGCGCTCGCGCCCGATGGCACGAGTGCGGCGATGCTGGCTCCATTTCCCGATGGAGACGAGCGTTCGCGCGGCGGAGTCCTGCGCGAGCTCGTCCTCGTCGACGTCTCCCGCGCGACGCTCGACTCTCCGGGATTCGCGGTACTCGCCGTGACGCCGGCTTGGATCGACGCGAGTCGCATCGCGTGCGCGATTCCGACAGCCGACGGCCCGAGCGAGATCGTGCTGTTCGATGCGCGGACGCGCAGCGTGAGTTCGATCGGCCCCGGCGACCGCGTCGTCATGGACCCCGTTGGGCCGGCCTTCCTGACATTTACGCGCATCGACGGCGGGCGGACCGCTGCCCGTGTCGAACTCGACCTGAGTTCGCGCGCGGACCGCACCGTGCGCGGCGTGCTCGAACCGCTCGCGATGCTCGACGACGGTCTCTTGATCGCGTTCTCGTCACCGACTCTGGGCGCGGAACCGCAGTTCGAGTTCGAGCTGTTCGGGCCGCAGGTCGCGCTGGCCACGATCAAACTGCACGACCTTCGGAACGGCGAATTCCGCACGCTCGACCCACGCGCCTCGCCGACTCGACTCTGGTCCGCGGGACGGCTCGCGCAACCCTAGACCGGCCTGCGCGATCACTACCCAGCTCGCACGATCACTACCCGGCTCCCGCGATCAGGGGCAAAGTGTGAAACGCAGCGCGTCGCTCAATCCCGAACCGAACCCGGTCGGGTCCAAGACGTCGCGGTAGTACCACTGCGCCGAGATCGTGCTGCCCGCGACGAGCACCGGATCGGCTCCGGACTGCGCGAACGCGTTGAAGTCGAAGGCCAAAGTGCCGGTGCAGTTCGGTGCTCCGAGCGTGCCGCCCGAGATCTGAGATCCGACACGGCGCGGACCCGAAACGCACAACGTGCCGCCTTGGAACGGCGTGAACGCGGAAGCGGTGCCGTAGACGAGCAGGCCGTACTTCTGGTTGATCACGTTCGCGGCGCCGATCGTGAACGGCGTTCCGGACGACAGACTCGGAGTCCCGGAGTACGTGGCGAACGGAACGCAGCCTTGTGAGTTGGTCTTGGCCCGGCAGTAGATCTGTGGACCTTGGGACTCGACGAACCGGCGCGCGTGAACGTCGTAATCGGCGCCATTCCAGACGTCGTAGCCGAGGACGTTCACTCCGCCACTGGCGAGCGGCGTGAGCGCCGGGCGCTCGGTCCACTGTCCCGTCGGCGTCATCGCGAACTCCGCACCGATCGGCAGGGCGTCCGCGCCGAAACGGCGACCGCGGATGCGCGGGGGACCGAGCGACCAGT
>JAYTBY010000151.1:0-2058 GCA_043736755.1 Planctomycetota bacterium
CGCTCGTCGTCACGAATGGCGAGGGCAGATTCCGTCTCGAAGGCATTGCGATCGGACCCTGCTCGCTCGAACTCGACCGCTCCGAGGCGCGAACGACGATGAAGGTGGTCGCGGGCGAGAACGCCGAGGTCGTACTCGAGAGCCCGCTCGGCGTCGATGTCGCTGGCCGCGTGCTCGACATGCACGGTGAGCCCCGCGCTGGCGCGGACATCGTGCTGCGCGAACTGTCCTGGTTGTGTTCGCGCGTCGTCACCGTGAGCGGGCAGGACGGCTCCTATCGCTTGACCGGACTCGGACGCAACACGGCGATTCATGCTCGAGCGCGAGGTGTAGCACCGAGTGGTCAGCGCACCATCGATGCGAAGCCGGGCACGACTCTCACGATCGATCTCCACTTGGGCGCGGCGCCCGGCGGCATCCGCGGCCGCGTGATCGATGGAGTCGGACGCCCGCTCGCAGACGCGGTCGTCCGCTTCACTCCGCCATCGGCAACCGGTGTCGATTCCCTGGGTGAGTGGCTGGACCTTGGGCCCATGCCCTCGTGCTGCACGGATCAGGACGGATGGTTCGAGGCGTTCGACGTACCCGCGGGCCAGATCCAGCTCCACGTCATGCGTCGTGGTCCCGCGTATTCGTTCGCAACCGCCGTCGTCGAAGTTCGACCGGCTCGAATCTCGAGTGTGATTGTCCTCGTCCCCGCGAGCGGGCGCGCACACGGGCGTGTTCTCGCGCACGACGGTTCGCCCAGAGCGCGAGTGCGCGTCATGGCGAATTCGATCGACGGTTCCGCGCGCACCTCGACGCGCACGGGAGACGCCGGCGAGTTCGAGATGAACGACGCTCCCGCTGGCCGCGTGCGACTCTCCGCGAGCGACGATGCTCAGGACGAAATGTGGGCCGAGTTCGATCTCGCGGCTGGAGCAGAGATCGAGTGGAACCCGCGTTTCGTGGCCCTGCTTCCGATTCGCGGACGACTAGTCGATGCAGCGTCACGGCCGATCGCTGCGGCCATGATCCAATGCGAGCCGGGACAGAAACGCGCCGTGACGGACGGCGAGGGTCGCTTCGAGATCGCGAACATGCCGTCGCGGCCGCATGTCGTGCGCTATGCGACGAAGGACATCTACGCGATCGCGGAGGTCGTGCCGAGCACGTCCGAGTTCGTGCTCGTCGCCGCGCCGCCGAACGCACGGATCACAGGGCGCATCGTGGATGCGGCGGGGCGCGCTCTCGCGGGCATCGGACTGCGCTGCGCGGATTCGCGCGCGACGTCCGGCGCAGATGGGACGTTCGAGCTGCGCGACGTGCGTGCGGGGCGTCACCTCGTCGCCGCGTGGAAGCCGAAACCCGTTGAAGTCGGGAGTGCGCTCGTCACGCTCGATATCGCCGCGAACGGCGTCCACGACCTCGGCGATGTCGTCTTTCCCGAGTTCGGAAAGCTGCGCGTACGCGGAAGGTCGGCGGAGGGTGTCTCTCTCGTGTGGGTGAGACCGCTGCTCCGTCGCGTGGGGGAGACGCAGTGGCGGACGGCCGCAGAGCGATCCGCTGTGATCGGTGTCTGGGACTTCGATGCGGAACCCGTCGGCGACTACGAGATCGTCGCGACCGGTGGGGGCGCGGCTTCCGAGCTCGTGCGCGCGACGATCGAAGCGGGAGTCACGACCGAGATCGAACTCGAGGTGCGCTTCGGCGTCACATTACGCGGCGAACTTCGTTCGGCGGAACCTCAGCACGAGTCCGGCAAGGTCGAGGTGCGCTACGAAGGTCGCCCACCCGTTGCGGTCGCGTCCGAGGATCGGAAGTCGACCGGACGGATCGCGACGTTTTCGATCTGCATCCTGCCCGGTCGTCACGAAGTGATCGCGACATTGCCCGACGGACGCAGCGGCAGCACGACGTGCCTCGTGCCGAGCGATGGCTCGACGCCGCCGATCGTGTCGATCGAATTGCGCTGAAGGGCCGCGTTCAGCTCGGCATCCGATACGCCTCCGCACTGGGCTTCACCGCCCGCGCGAAGTGCATCGGTCGGCGCAAACCACCCGGCCCCGGACCCGGACG
>JAYTBY010000152.1:0-2053 GCA_043736755.1 Planctomycetota bacterium
CTGCCGCTCGCGTCGGGCTTCATCGCGGGCGAGGCGCTGATCATCGTGATCCTGTCGCTCCTGTACGCGTCGGGCGTGATGAGTCCTGCTGGGCACTGACGCGCTGCTAGACTTCGCGCCCCGATGTCCGCCTCCCAAGATCTCAGCGCCCTCGTGAAGCGCGTCGTCGGCCGCGTTCTCTCCGAGCGCGGTCGCACGCGTCACGCCGACGGACGTCCGACGACGCCCGGCGTCGAGCGTGCGGCCGGCGTCCACGTGACCATCACGTCCGAGCACGGTCCCGACCGTCCGGCGTCGGACGAAGCATCGGCACCTGCGCGTCGTGGCGGTGATCTCGTCACCGCGCGCGATCTCGCGGGAGTCCCCGACGGCGGCGCATACGACGTGCCGCCCGGTGCGATCGTCACCGACCTCGCACGCGAGGAAGCCTGGCGACGCCACATCCGCATGGAAGAGCGCGTCGCCGGACGCAGCGCGACGATGCGCGTCGCGATCGGCTCGGATCACGGCGGATACAAGCTGAAGGGTGAGATCGCGACGCTCCTCCGCTCCATCGGTTGCGAGATCCTCGATGTCGGCACGCGCGACGAGACCCCCGTCGACTACCCCGACTTCGCGCGCGCGGCGGCCGAGCTCGTCGCGCGCGGCGACGCGCGCTTTGCGATCGTCGTCGACGGCGCGGGAATCGGTTCCGCGATGGCCGCGAACAAGGTCCCGGGAGTACTCGCTGCGAACTGTTGGGACGAAGCAACCGCGAAGAACGCGCGCGAGCACAACTACGCCAACGTCCTCACGCTCGGCGCGAAACACTTGACGCCCGAGCAGGCCCGCAAGGTCGTTCGAGCCTTCCTCGGCACGCCCGATGGCGAGGAACGCCACGGACGCCGCGTCCAGAAGATCGTCGAGATCGAGCGGCGCTACACGCGCGGTTGAGGCGGCCTGGGCCGAGCGCCGCATGCGGGAGTCGCGGGTCCGACCCGGTCAGGCTCTGCCCTCCGAGCGCGGCCGGGATCCGGCTCGAGGCCGCGACTTTTCGGCCGCGTGGCTGCCGGTCCTGAACCCGAGCTCGGCTCGAATCGGATCGGTCGAGGTGTGCGATACGTCAGACTCGCGGTCGGCAGCTGATCCCGCGCCGCGCTATCCTCCGACCCCATGAGCGCCCCCGCCTCCGCGACCGTCGACGCCGCCACCCTCGAACGCATCCTCGAGGAGATCGCGCGGCAGATCCTGGAGCACGGCCCGGAGAGCATCTCGGGCTGGGGCTGCTCGTCCGTCTGCGTCGAAGTCTGTCCCGAGCACGTCAACGAGGTCGTGCAAGCCGGTGCGTGCCGCGTGGGCGTCCGCTCGGGCGATTCGGGCCGACTCGGAGGACTCGCGGCCGCGATCGACCACACATTGCTCAAGCCCGAAGCGACCGCCGCCGAGGTCGACAAGCTGTGCGACGAAGCGCGCACGCACCGCTTCGCGAGCGTCTGCGTGAACGGCACGTGGGTGCGCCGTTGCGCCGAGATCGTCAGCGGTTCGGGCGTCGCCGTCTGCTGTGTTGTCGGGTTCCCACTCGGCGCCAGCGCGACCGAAGTGAAGGTCTACGAGGCGCGCCGCGCGATCGAGGACGGCGCTTGCGAGATCGACATGGTCATGAACGTCGGCGCGTTGAAGTCGGGTGATCGCGAGTTCGTGCGCCGGGACATCGCTGCGGTGGCCGAGACGTGCCACCGGATGGGGGCGAAGCTGAAGGTCATCCTCGAGACGGCGCTGCTCACGGATCCGGAGAAGGTCACGGCGTGCGAGGCGGCCAAGTCCGCGGGCGCAGACTTCGTGAAGACTTCGACCGGGTTCTCCAAGGGCGGCGCCACAGCTAAGGACGTCGCATTGATGCGCTCGGTCGTTGGACCCGCTCTCGGCGTGAAGGCGTCGGGCGGGATCCGCGATCAGAAGGACGCGCAGACGATGATCGCCGCGGGCGCGACTCGGCTCGGGGCCTCGGCGTCGGTCGCCATCGTGTCGGGAGCGCAGGGTACGAGCGCGTACTGACTGCCGTCGCGCCGCCAAT